>CALUTH010000018.1 GCA_944323635.1 Candidatus Gastranaerophilales bacterium | reverse complement strand
ACCTAAATCACTCAGGTGGAGTAAAATCAATTCTCCTTCAATGTATTCAAATCCGATGTTGGAAGTATTCGGGACTCTGTTCGTAATAGCTGTGTTTAATCGGGCATTAAATACACTGCTCAAAATACCGGCTTCCAGTTTATCGCGCAGCCGTTTTACTTCTTTTGCTTCATACTCTAAACCGTCTGCGGCAAGTTCTGCGGCTTTGCCGAGCCCAGCAATATAAGGTACATTTTCCGTGCCTGCTCTTAATCCTCTTTCCTGATGCCCTCCGGTAATAAGCGGAAGGATAGAAGTTTTGGCATTGATGTAAAGTGCGCCTACACCCTTGGGCGCGTGGAATTTGTGTCCTGAAATTCCTAACAGGTCAATACCGTTTTCCTGTACGTCAATCGGAATTTTTCCTGCCGCTTGAACCGCGTCAACAAAGAACTTTGTTTCCGGGCTTCTTGTTTTGATGATTTCGGAAATTTGTTTTATCGGGAAGATGACACCGGTTTCGTTGTTAGCCCACATAACAGAAACCAGAGCGGTATCTTTACGGATTTTTGTTTTCAGTTCTTCCAAATCCAATTCGCCGGAGTTGTTGACGCCTATGTAGTCTACTTCGTACCCGAGTTTTTCATACTCTTTGTAGGTATTTAAAACACAGGGGTGTTCCACTTTGGTTGTGATTATATGGCGTTTTGAAGTATTGTAGGCAAGAACGCCTTTTATTGCGGTATTAGCACTTTCAGAGCCGCAGGAGGTGAATATGATTTCACGTTCATTGGCAGCATTAAGAAAGTCTTTGATTTTTCCGCGCGCCTCTTTTATTGCATTATGTGCGTTGCGGCTGAAATCGTACATGCTGGAAGGGTTTGCGTACTCATCTTTTAAGTAGGGCAGCATTACTTCCAGTACTTTTTCATCTACTTTTGTTGTTGCGTTATTGTCTAAATAAATCATTTTTATACCTGTACTACTTCTATATCCTTACTGATTTTGTCTCTTAAAGTTGTTTCAACAAACGATTTTAATGTAACGAGCGAGTTTTTGCAGGAAGAACAGCGCCCGTACAACTTAACCATGACTTTGTTACCGGATACGTCAATTAGTTCTATTCCGCCGCCGTCTTTTTCAAGTTCCGGCGCGATTACTGTTTCAATAATTTTATTGACTTTTAAAACCATTTGCGTGGAAGTCATTTTTGATTCTTCAACGGCTTTCTTATTATAGGTGTTCAGAATATCCTGAATAATTCCTTTACAGCGTCCGCATGCTCCGCCTGCTTTTGTGTAATTTGTGACTTCTTCTACAGTTGTAAGTCCGTTATCTTTAATAGCATCCCAGATTTGTTTTTCCGTAACATTAAAGCAGGTGCATACAATTTTTTCCTGCTGCGCGGCTTCTTCTTTAAAATAATGTTTAAGCGCGTCTTCCAACGCTTCGTGTCCCATGACAGAACAGTGCATTTTTTCCGGCGGAAGCCCGTCGAGCGCATCCGCAATATCTTTGTTGGTGATTCTTCTAACTTCTTCAATCGGTTTACCGATAATCATTTCGGTTAAAATACTTGAACTTGCAACTGCTGAACCGCAGCCGAAAGTCTGGAATTTTGCATCCGTAACAATACCGTTATCTATTTTTAAGTATATTTTTAAAGAATCCCCGCAGGCAAGTGAACCGGCTTCGCCTATAGCGTCCGCATCATCTATACTGCCTACGTTTCTGGGGTTTCTGTAATGATCTAGTACTTTTTCTGAATAATCCCACATAATTTTTTCCCTTTTCTTACAGCTTGATTTTACCGCAAAAATAAAACTTTTTCATTGTAGTAAAAGATATTAGTGCGGGAAAATTATTGCCCGATATAATTATACATCTTCTTTTTCCGTATCAACGGGCTGGCTTAAGTAATCAATCCCGCCGACTGCTTTGTAAAGATTTATAGTTGAAACTACATAGTCGATTTTGGATGAAATTTCTTCTTCTTCAACCTGCAGCATTTCTTTTTCGTGTTTTAAATAATCAAGTCTAGACATTGCACCAATATCAAATTTCTGTGATGCAAGTTCAAACTTGTGTTTCTGGTTTTTAAATATATCGGTGCCGTTGGTGTAATTGTCGCGCATAAGCTTTGCGGATGTAAGCGAGTCGTTGATTTCCTGCATAGAAGTAAGTACTACTTTTTCATACTCTTCAAGCGCCTCTTTTAACCCGAGTTTGCTTATCCTGAACATTGCCATTTTTGCTCCGCCGGTAAATAAGTCAATGTTTGGAGAAATTCCGGCAGAGGACATGAATGTGCTCGGGGTAAACATTTTCCCTGTCTGATACGCATTGTATCCTATAGTTCCGAAAATCGTGAATGTCGGCAGCAAACTTGCTCTTGCTGCTTTAAGGTCGTACCCTTTTTTCTCAACATTTAACTGCATTTTTTGATAATCGGGTCTGTACTGAATAAGCGCGCCGTTTAGTTCTGACGGGATTTCAAAAGTTGCAACCTCTTCCCAGTCGCTTACCTGAATTTCTGACGGCGTACGGCTGCCAAGAATTACAACCATCTGATTTTCTAAGAGGTCTTCAAACTCTTTTAAATTATTTAAATGGTTTTTGAGCTGTGAAAGTGCTTGCTTTTCAGACAGTACATCAGTATAGCCGCATAGTCCCCAGTTGTATTTTGTTTCTGTCATTTCGGCGATTTCTGTCTGGATTTCAAGCATTTTTTCATAGTTTGAAATTAATTTTTTAGTTTTTATAAGGTTAAAATAATCTGCTGCAAAGTTTGAAATAGTTGAAATATAAGCGGCGCGTTCGTTTTCTCTTACCATAGCAAGAGATTTTTTGCTTGCGCGTTTGTTATGGAGGTTTTTCCCCCAGATGTCAATTTCATAAGACGCGGATAAAGGCATTATGAACTGGCTTTGTTTGTAACTCGGTATCATCATTGAACCGTATTCATTATCACTGGAGTGAAATGTTCTCTGAGCCGTACCATCAAAACCGATGTATGGAAGTTGGTTTGCAACGGCGATTTTTACCGCTTCCTGTGCTTCCAGCGTTCTTATATTTGCAATTTTTAAATCCTGGTTGTTCATAACCAGTTCTTGTATATATCCGACCAGCTTCTCATCCTGATATTTATTCCACCAGTCCACATTTGTGTACGCAAGCCGATAATCCGTTGTTTCGGCAGCAAACACCAGCTGTGAGGTAATAAGTACAGACAAGAGCAGTCCCATAAATCTTTTAATTGTCATTTATACACTTGCTCCTTGTGTTATTATCATAACACAGTAAAATATTTTTTTTCAATAGTGATTTATTTTTATGTAAACATTTTGTAATACGCCACAGTATAAGCGGAAAAGAGATTTATTATGTTTTTGGAGAGTATTAAATATTGTAAGAATTTTTTGATAACCGGCAAATTTTTTGACTTACCGTTTTTAACATGTTTGTATTTAATAATCAGGAGACAACAGTGAAGGTCAGGTTTAATTCGAAGGTTAATAATGTAAAGCAGACATTGAAACAGGTTATGAAGTATAATGCCGGTAGGCGTGTATTCCAAAGCGCCAATACTGATAAATTTGTGTCTTCTCTCTCTAAAAAAATGAACAAACATAATCGTTCAAATGATTATACTACTCTGGCAGAGGCAGTGGCAGACTACGCAAAGTTCGGGTTTAAGAGTGCAGAGAGTTTAAAACTTATGAGCAAGTATTGTATGGAGGGCGGACTGGTTTATATTCCGGCGCTTGTTCTTGCTCTGCGGATGTATCAGGATTTGGGCGGCGACGGTTCTCGTGATAGTGATAATTTTATTTTTAAAACAGGTGAAATGAACTTTGTAAACTATCTGGAGTCCGTAAAGACAAACGGCAGGTTTGATACGGATAAGGTCAAACTTGCGCAGAAAATAGAACTCCCTTTTAATTTTCTAAAACTCCAATCAACACTTGATGAATTAAAAGTGAATAAGGAGGATTACCCCGTTATAAACGAGGCGCTTGATAACGGTGCAAATGTTTTCCTCCTAATGGACGGGCTTTACTCTTTATACGAGACGCATAAACCGTATAAACATATTCTTGATATGACTAAACTTTATAAAGCTTTACCCGCGGAAAGTAATTATAAAGGCAAGATAGCAATAAACTGTTATGATATACCGGAGCAGGCGCTTGAGTTCTATACACCGGAAGTTTTACAGGCGCTGGATAGTATGTATCTGGGAAATTTCCATCCTGACAGTATGGATGTCGCAAAAACCATAAAACAGGATGTGCTAAGGTTTGACAACATGTACGGCAAACTTGATAACAGGAACTTTGAAACCTCCGTAACGGTTAATACCGATGAAAAAACAAAATATCATTATGTGCAGGGTGTTGTACAGGATTTAGGCGCGGGAAGTGCAGATTTGGAGATTAAAGCGTATAATAAGGACGGGAAATTACTCTATAATAACAAAACACATATTGATAATACGCAGGCTGAACCTGTAGTGATGCAGAGCCATATTGAGGATTATAAGTCCAATTCTATTATTGACAGGGTTTTTGAAAGAAAAATTGCGGAAGTTGATATTGTAAAAGAGCAGACTATAATAAGAAAATCTTCTGGCGAGCGGATTATAAGAAAAGAGTATTACAAACAATCGCAGCTGCCCGGGGTATTTGATGTGTTTTACGCTTACCCTAACGGGCATGTTGAGGTTGTTTCAAGAGGTGCAGAGGATCCTTTGAGCGGAGAAAAGGTTAAGAAAATGAATGTAACCTCGGCGGGCGGAGTTTCCGGCAAAACAGAATATTTGGAAACATTGATGGGGGATAGTTCTTATAAATTTAATATTATCGCCGGTGACGGCAAAGAATTGTTATCCAGAACAGTTTTAAAGAAAGTTGTTGATGACAACCACATTGTTTCAACGGTCGACGGCAGGGAGTACGATATAGAGTTCGGCGATAAAAATATTACTGTTACACCACTAAAAGACGGTAAACCGGACGGTAAAAAATATTATTTAAAACGGATAGATGGTGCTGACATGAATATACGTCCTGCTGTAAAGACATCACCCTCCGGCGGGGCTGTAGATTCTTTGAAATATACCCCCGCAGAGTTTATTTCAGATTTAATAAAAAGAAAAATTATAATTGAGGATACAAAAAAGTCAGGTGCCGCGTTTCTGCCTGATAAAAATACGATTTTTTTAGGCGCGGATAATACGGGAAGCGGGTTTGTACTTATCCATGAGGGGACTCACGCTGCGGATGTGGAAAAATTACCTTACGGGAAGAGTGTTAAATATAATCTGTCGACGAATAAGCCTTTGAGAAGGAGTATGAAAAAAGAATTGGAGACCTTAGCCAAAACTGAACCTTCCGTAATTCTTGAACGTGATATGAATTATTATTTTATGTTTACCGATAAAGACAGAGGGGAGTGTGAAGTCCTTGCGGATGCCGGTGCGCTTATGAATACTCCGCCCGATAAAACAAGTGTCGGGTTAAGGGTTTTTGAATTGCTGAGAAATTTCCCGGAGACAATAGCAAAGTGTGCGGACATCCTTAAGCAGAACGGAAAAACCCCCTGATTAGAGTGATTTTGACAGGCTGATTAGCAGTGTATCTGATTTGTGTAAAAGTTTTAAAAGCGGTTTATAGATAAAGTCTAAAAAGTTTAAAAATTTCCATTTTACATGACCGCCCTTTTTACCTTTTATTATCCAGTACATGTGGTTAGCAAATCCGTATCGCTGTACCGGCTTGATATAATTGATTTTTACAGGGATTTGGGAAAACATTAATCTTAGTGATTTTTCGTTAAAGTAAAATAAATGGCATTTCCAGTGCGTAAAATCAGCAAACGGGCGGCATTTGTACAACGTCAGAAGTGCATCGTCCGAGTTCGGAATTTCTATTATTATTTCTCCGTCATCTTTTAAATATTCGGATAATTCTGTTAAAACTGCGGCAGGAGTTTTTAAATGCTCAAGAACATGAAACATTGTGATTATATCAAAACTTCCTTCCAAATCTTTTATTGTTTTATAGACTTTGAGTCCTTTTTCTTTGAAATACTCAGAGAGAGATGACTGTTTTTCCAGTCCGTAAACATTTGCAATCTCGCCCGCTAAGTCAATAAATCCGCCGGCTCCGCACCCGAAGTCTAACAGCCTTTTTCCTTTCATTTTTCTTCTTAAAGCCCTGTAGCGGCGCTCATCGTCTTCTTTACAGCTTTCCTGCCAGTTTGAAAGATTACAATCAGAACCGTGCATTTTCCCGTCTTCGTAAAAATTTTCATCTATATGCTCAAACGATGATAAAAACATCAGAGAACAATCATTGCATTTCAAAACCCGTAATTTGTCCGAATCCCTCAAGGTGTAGCCTGTGTCCGACAGGTTAGAGCTTCCGCATATATAACATTTATTGTTCTTCATTGTTTGTTCCCTTATTTTTACTCTCTAATAATGTACGCGCGCAATTAATTTCCCGCGGGCGGGGTATAAAACCGTTTATATTTCTTATACTTCATATCCCAGTTATAAACCTTATAGCCGTTTGGCGTAACTGTTATTTTTATTGAGTTATTTAAATCCGTTCTCGCTGACGGAATATCTTTAAGCTGGTCAAGTGTTGATTTTGCCGGATGACCGTAAATGTTTTTTCCGACGGAAATAACTGCAAAAGAGGGAGTGAGTTTATCCAGAATATTTTTATCTAGCACTCCTTCTGCTCCGTGGTGCGGGACTTTTAAAATATCAATATCGGGGATTTCCCATTTTATTGCATTAAAAGCTTTTATCCCCGCATCGCCCGTAAACAGAATTTTGGTTCCCTTATAATCAACAAGTGTTATTATTGAATTTTCGTTATCCTCTTCATCTGGGTTAAGGTTTGCAAAATAATTTTTAATCTTTAAATCAGGTTCTTCGTATATTGTTTCATCATTTTTTGCGTAACAAATTTTCGTTTCTTTATGTTTATCCAATGTTTTAAAAATCTTTTTTGATGTCCAGGTCTTTTGTTTATCGGAGTTTAAGAAAATCCTTTCCGGTTTCCCGTATTTTATAAGGTCAACACTTCCGCCCGCGTGGTCGTTATCAAAGTGTGTGACAATGATTGAGTCAAGCTTTTTTATCCCGCGGTCTTTCATATATTTGGTTACAATGAATTCAGCCTGTGATTTTCCGCCTTTGTATCCGGATTTGCCGGTATCTATCATAAAGTATTTGTTCTTTGGTGTCTTAAGTAATATACAATCTGCGTTTTGGACATCAAAGAAAATTATTTCAAGGTTTTTGTCGGGGAGTTTGACAAAGGTTAAGCATAAAACAAGAATCAGCCCTGCAAGTATGGCAGCGGATGCTTTTGTAAAGATTCTGTTCCTTATAAAGTAAACAATTAAAAGCAGGATGCCATAGTACATAAGGATTTGCAATAATGACGGGTGGATTGTAACAAGGAGCGAGTGCGGGAGGGATGAAAAGAAATCCGAAACCTTTATTATAATTGTAAGGAACGGGTTTAGGATAAAATCAAAAATCCTGCAAATAAAGCTGCCGAGTACCGGAATTGATGCAAGGATAGAACTGACAAACCCGCCGAAACTCACCACTGCAAGAAACGGCACGGCAATAATATTTGCAAACAGAGAGTATAGGCTTATAGTATTAAAATAAAATACCTGTACCGGTATAACCCATATTTGTGCAATAAAAGGCACCGCAATACTTCCTGCTATAAAATTCAGGGTTTTGTCTTTGAAAGAAAGCCGTTCTTCTTCATTCCCGAATTTTATTATCAACGGTGAACATATAAGAATACCGAAGGTTACGATAAAAGATAATTGAAAACTTACATTGTGTAAATAAGACGGGTTGTACAAAAGCATCAGAAACGCGACAAAAGACAGAAGGGCAATGCTGTGGGTGTCTCTGTCAATGAGTTTGCCGGCGAGTATAAATATAATCATAATTGCGGCTCTTACGACGGACGCCCCGAGCCCCGTCATTAAGGCGTAAATTATTATAAGCGGGATACCTCCTGCAATCCTTAGTTTAAACGGGATTTTCAGCCAGCCGGCTATAATAAACCAGAACCCGTATATAAACGCTACATTCATCCCTGATGCGGCAAGAATATGTAATAAGCCTGAATTTATAAATGATGTTTTTATATAATCAGGCGGTGCGATAGCATCATCGCCGAATACTATTCCCCCTAACAGTTCAAGATTAGGTGATTTTAAATACTTGCCGTGGGTTGTTATAATGTCCGTCCGTACTGCATTCAGGTTTTGAATAAACTTTCTCCACCCTTGCGGCTGTTTATCAAGTGTTGTAATATTTTCCGGTGTACAGTACAGGATTGTATGTGCGCCGTAGTTTTTAAGGTATGCCCCGTAGTCAAACTGTGACGGGTTCCCGGGCTTAAATGGAGGTCTTAAACTTCCTTTTATTGTGTAATAATTTGAGATTTGAAGCTTATCAAAGCCCTCATTGTTATCGCTTTTGACATTTACGAGAAGTTTTGCGTCGATATTATCCAGTGTTTTATTATCAAGTTTTGCACCGGTTACTTCAAAGAAGAATTTGGAGCTGTTCTCTATATTACTGTTTGGGATTGATATAATCTGCCCCGTAAAAGTTCCTTCTGCGGGGGCAACACCTGTAAGTATATCGCGCTCGGAAATTCTGAACATTGCGTTAAAAATTCCTAAGTAAAAAACGAGCGCCCATACAAGTAAGTATTTGATTTTTACAACATTAAATATACACAAAAGCGCCAGAATTACGGTGATGATTACCGCATACACCGCAGGGTAGTGCAGCATATACCCGCAAAGCCCTAAAATATAAACAAGAGATGTTATAAACATCAATGTATTTTTATTAATTTTTATTTGTGATAGATTAATGGCGGGCATGAAATAATATTATCCAAAAATCAGCCCAAAATCAGAAATTGTAAAAAAATGTTAAAGCAGTGGCAATAAAAAATCTTCACATGTTTTATATTGTCAGGAAAAAATTTTTATTATGCGAATAACCCCGATACAGACATTGAATAATAATACAAAACCGCCCGCAGCACGGTTAACCGTAAAACAAAGTTTTGATACACTCTCTTTTGCCGGTAAAAAAGAACTGGTAACCTGCGGATTGTGGGAGGGGGTAAAAAATCTTGTAAAAAAGGCGGCACTCCCTGCGGCAGCCTGTGCTGCGGTTCCGCAAATTTTACCGCGGAATGAAGAAGAAATTTTTGAAAGAAATAATTTGTATCTGGATCTGAAAAGCAACTATATTACACCGCAGATGTTTTATGAGTTTTATGCTGCATCGCCGGAGCTTGCAAGAGCGATTGTAAAGTCCGGCAGACGGGTTTCTGCGCCGGAGTTTGCAATGTTGACCGATATGGCAAATTGCAGCCTTAAAGAAAAACAATGCGAGGCTTTACAGTATATGTTTGCGGTTAAACATATTACAAAGATGCCCGTTTTTGAGATGTCCGATATTGCTTCAACCTATATGGATGCACTGGATGAAGATACCTGTGATGCGGTTATTAATAACAAAGATAAACTTTCTGAAATCTTCTCTAATATACCCGTTACATTAAATAAGGGTAAGGATTATATAAATACTGCCATTGTTCTTGAAACAAAGAAAAATATTGATACGGATGAAATTATAACCTATTTTGAAACGATGTCTGAGTATAACTTGGCATCAATGTTAAACTGGGCAGATGCGGATATTGCAGTAAGAAAAGAAGTTTTGGAAAGGCTGGGCGAAAGCGAAATATTATCGGAATTTGCGGATGCGTATATTTCCCCGATAAATCCGAGTGAGGATTTGCTTAAAAAATTTGATTTAATAGAAAAATACGAAAATAGCGATAAAGGACTACAGTTCTATTTAAAGTATTTTCCGGATATTCTGGATAACGAATACGGGGCGGCGGAGCTTGAAAAGGGGTTGGAGCGTTTAAAATCTTTGCCGCCGGAGGTGTTTGATAATGTAAGAAAAACGCTTCTCGGTGATATTATTGTAAAATATGAAACACTCCGTAAAGATGGTCGTATACCTCTATCAGTATCTCCAGAGGACTATTATGCTTATGCAAAAAATGCGGGGCTGCTTAATGAAGGGCTTAAAGATGTTCTTGTAAATTCGGAAGTTCTCCTTGCTCCGCCAAAATTTAATGCAGAGAATCAAAAAATATTTGAAAAGAATGCCGTATGGTTAAATAAAATAGACTCTTTCTGTAATGTTTTAACTGACGGACGGGAAATACTTGATTTGCTTTTAAACAAAGAAGCCATGGCAAATTTCCAACGGGCTGAAAGTGTTATTGCCGATAACCTGGATTATATTGTAAAAGAAGTAGGCTATAAGTGCGAAAATACAAATCCCGTATTTGCTGATATTGTCAGAAATTTTCTGAGCGATAAAAGCAACCTTCCTATCTTTATAACTACTCCTGATATTAGCAAAGATGCAATAGTTGACAATTTTTTCCAAATTTCTAAAATCCGTCCTGCAATAGCAAAAGAGCCTGAAAAATATATTAATAACGTAAAAGAGAGATACTCTGATTTAGAACTGTGCTTCCTTGCTAAATATTTAGAACTTGGAAACTA
Source organism: Candidatus Gastranaerophilales bacterium (assembly GCA_944323635.1). GTDB lineage: Bacteria > Cyanobacteriota > Vampirovibrionia > Gastranaerophilales > Gastranaerophilaceae > CALUTH01. The sequence goes on along the minus strand of CALUTH010000018.1, from coordinate 13,571 downwards.
TGACAGAAATGCCGCTGATGAGTTTTTTAATTCTATGGATGCTGAGACCAGAGACAAATTGCATATTGCTGCACAAAGCATAGATTATAATAATAAATATTATTTGGGCACCCTTTATAACGCTGTTGCTGTAACGGATATGGAGTATGTAAACATGCTTCTTTCCAAACGTCTTAATAAGTTCAGGCATGGTATCAGTAATATACAAAGTTTATCCCCTGACTCAAAGAAAATTATAAATAAGATTATCAGGCATGGTAAAAACAGAAATGATGCAGGTGAAATCATTAAATTATCTGGAAAACAAAAACGTGTTATTGTTGAGCAGATCCCTACTATGGAAAAAGCGCTGCAGGACGAGCTGCCGCTGCTGGTTGATAAGTACAGCGAACCTGTAGGGCGTAAAGGCGATTTTGTTTTTGATCTGGACGGTTTCTTGAAAGAATACAGTATAATTATATTTGAAAAACTCGGGTATGACAGGCAAAATCAGGAGAAGTATGCTGAAGCACTCGCGGGGTGGGATAAAAATTATATACATCATCTTCTTGTCCCTAACAGCAGAGATAAGGGTGAATTAAAACTGGTTTTTGATTTAATTACCCGCGGCGAGTTTAATGATTATATTACAAATTCCGCAACTCCGCATGGCAAGTCAAACCTTAAAACAAAGAAAAGTTTTGAACATTTAGGTCTTGATTATGACAGGTGGCTTAAGGGAATAGAGCCGGAAGTGATTAGCAGTGCGGGCAAGAATTATACAATAGGGCTGATTGACCGCAGTGAAAAGAACATGATATTTATGGGAAATTATACATCCTGCTGTACTGCACTTAATGAGGACAGAGGTGATGCGGTTCCGAATTATCTTTTGAATACGGCGTTTAATATAATTGGAGTCAGTGACGAGAAAGGTGATATTGCCGCAACGTCAAGGATTTTTGTAAGTACGTCCTTTAATGATGCTCCGATGCTGATTATTGACAATATTGAAGTCAGTAACAAATTCAGGGCAACGCTTAACGCAGAGGAAAGCCAAAAATTCGCACAGCAGGTATGGGATTATATTAACAAATACGCACAATCACTTTCAGACAGACATATACCCGTATTTATGTCACATAAGTATCCTAAAATTGTTCTTCCCGAACGCCCTCTTGTGGCATCAAGAATTAAGCTAGCCGGCGATACAACAAAAAAACAATTGTATATTAATACAATAGGCGAACATGTTGATACAAGAGACGGTTACGGATGCGATTTGATAAATATATTCTATGAACATTAAAAGTGACGCAGGGACGCTGATAATGGTGCGGCGCCTGCGCCGCGTACGGAATATGATATTAAAACTGTTGCCAAAAAGTTTACCTGAAACAATGTAAATCTTCCGCTCTCTCTTTACGTCGTATAATATTTGTATGGGTAAAAAGATTTTTATAACGGGTACAGGAACGGATATTGGTAAAACTTATGTATCTGGCGTTCTTGCAAGGACGATGAAGGCTAAAAATTTGAATTGCGGGTATTACAAACCTGTATTAAGCGGTGCGGTACTGAAGGACGGCGTTTTGCACCCCGGGGATTGCGAATTTGTTATTCAAACGGGCGGGCTTGAACAGAACGCGCAGGACGCGGTAAGTTACGTTTTTGAAGAGGCGGTTTCTCCGCACCTTGCTGCAAAACATACGGGGATTAAGATTGATAAAAATAAAATCCTTTCTGATTACAAAAGGATAGGAAAAGAATTTGAGTATCTTATTGTGGAAGGCGCAGGCGGGATTACCTGCCCTATAGTACTTGATGATGAGACGTATTTAATGTCAGACCTCATTAAAGATATGGAAATAGACTGTCTTATTGCGGCTGACGGCGGGTTAGGTACTATTAATTCGCTCCTTTTAACATACGAATGGGCGAAAAAGTGCGGTATAAACGTAAAAGGTGTAATTCTTAACCGTTATATATACGGGAATACAATGTATGAGGACAATTTGAAATCAATTGAAAAACTCTGCGGAATTCCAGTTACAGGGTTGATTAAGGAGTCGTCTCTGGACATCGACTTAAGAGGGTATGAATTATCGGATTTGTTTAGCGGAGAATAGTTATGGACTGGCAGGCAGAGGATTTAAAATATATTTGGCACCCGTGTTCGCAGATGAAGGATTATGAGACACTCCCTCCTATTGTAATTGAGCGCGGCGAGGGGATTAACCTCTATGATATTAACGGAAAATGTTATAAGGATGTTGTAAGTTCGTGGTGGTGCAATCTGTTAGGACATTGCAATCCGCGGATTACAAACGCTTTAAAGGCTCAGGCGGAAAAGTTAGAGCATGTTATTTTTGCAAACTTTACCCATAAACCTGCCGTGACTTTATGTCAGAAACTTGTTAAATATCTGCCGGAAGGACTTTGCAAGTTTAATTTTGCGGATAACGGGTCGGCTTCTATTGAAATGGCTTTAAAAATGAGTTTTCAATACCATTATCAAACAGGAAACCCGCAAAAGAAAAGGTTTATGGCACTTTCTGACGGATACCACGGAGAGACAATAGGCGCGCTTTCTGTCGGGGCGCTTGATTTGTACGCCGAGATTTATAAACCGATTCTTCTGGAGGTCAATCGCATTCAGGCACCTGACTGCTTTAGATGTCCTTACGGCAAATGCCGTGATAACTGTCAATGCGAGTGTATAGAGAAGGCGCAAAAAATGTTTGAACGCTGCGGGGATGAAACCGCCGCGCTTATTATAGAACCGTTACTGCAGGGCTCTGCGGGCATGCGGGTTTATCCGCCGCTTTATATTAAAAAGCTCAGAGAACTCTGTGATAAATATAATGTGCATTTAATAGCGGATGAAATAGCCACCGGTTACGGCAGGACAGGAAAAATGTTTGCCTGTGATTGGGCGGAGGTTTCTCCCGATATAATGTGTCTTTCAAAAGGTTTGACAGGCGGGTATATGCCGATGGCGGTTGCCGTTACTACGGAAAAAATCTACGACGCGTTTTATGACGATTATTTGAAGGGCAAGGCGTTTATGCACTCGCACACCTATGCCGGCAACCCTCTGGCATGCGCGTGCGCCAATGCGGTGCTTGATATTTTTAAGGAAGACGACATCCTTTCCTCTCTGCCGGAAAGAAATGCGCGCTTCCATAAAATTGTGAGTGAAAAATTCCTTCCGCATAAAAATGTCGGGGAAGTCCGCCATATAGGGTTTATTAATGCTATAGAACTGGTCAAAGACAAGCTGACAAAAGAACCTTTTAATTCTAATCTGCGCACGGGTTATCAGATTTATAAAAAGGCGCTTGGGAAAGGTCTGATACTCCGTCCGCTCGGGGATGTTTTATACTTTAATCCGCCGCTTATTATTTCGGAAGAGGATATGCGTACGGTTGTTGATATAGCGTATAAGTCTATGGTTGAAATCCTTGATGAATAGCCGCAAGGAAAAGTTCCCCCCACACACGGTTTTGGTTGCGGCACTCTTTATTGCCCGCCTGTAATAACCGGTAAATCAATAATAAATGTTGACCCGTTATTAACCTCGCTCTTCACGGAAATCTTGCCGCCGTGGAGTTCCACAAGTTCTTTTGTAATAGTCAGCCCGAGCCCTGTAGAGGCTTCTTTCTTTGTATAGGCAGAATCAAGCTGTACAAATTTGGCAAATATTTTCCCGTGGTATTTCGGGTCGATACCTATACCGTTGTCGTGTACTGATAATACTATACGGCTTTTTTTGTTTTCTGCGCCGAGTAAAATTTCACCGTTTTCGGGGGTAAATTTAATAGCGTTGCTTACAAGGTTATAAAAAATTTGCTGCATCTTTTGATAGTCCGCGTATATTTCAAAATCATCTTCATAATCTTTAATCATTCGTATATTTTTCTTTGCAGCGAGCGGGGCAAGGACGTTGCATACCTCTGTGTACAGTACGTCAATGCTGAACCTGCTGCGTGAAATCTTCATTGCCTTTGCTTCAATCTTTGATATATCAAGAATTTCGTTAATCATTCCGAGCAGCCGCAGTCCTGAAACGCGAATTTCGTCGACAAATTCTTTTTGTTTTGAGGAAAGCTCTCCGTACATACCGTTTTCAAGAATTTCTGAAAAACCGAGGATAGAATTGAGCGGAGTTCTCAATTCGTGTGAGACATTTGCCAGAAATTCGTTTTTAACTTTATCCGCTTCAAGGATTTTTTCATTCTGTTCTTTTATGGTTTTATATGCGTTATTCTTTTCTATAATTCCGTCTTTCAGAGCCTTTAACTGAATTTTGAATACATTTGAGAGCTCAAGGTCTTTTATTACGTACGAAATCATGCATGAGCAGGTTTTAAGGATTGCTAAATCCTCTGCATTATAGGCTTGCCCGTCGTTTCTTACAAGAACAAGGAGCCCGAAAACCGCCTGACGGATAATCAGTTTTGATATTGCGTAATTACAGTTTTTCCCTTGAATTTTAAGCGCTTTTATTATCGGATTACCGTCGTCCGCTATGTAGTTGTCTTCTGAATAAATAAGTTTTTTTACCCGCGGTGTAAATGGAAATAAACTGTCTGCCGTGTAGGTTGAATATTCATTATAAGAATATTTTAACTGCAGGCTTTCCGGATTTATATAGTAAATAAAGGCATCCGTAAACTCAAAAATTTTTCCGAGTTTTTCAAAGATACTCTCCGCACCGCTCTTCTCATTGAGGTTTGTTTCAAAAAATAGCGGGAATATGTTTAAGACTTCATTTGTGCTGATTTTTGGCATAATTAGATTTTAGCAGAGTTGAAAGTACAGGGCAATAATATATTTATATGTTATACTCAAAGAAAATAACGGAGGTATAAAATGAGAGCAATAGTTTTTGATGAAAAATTACAATATGTTGAGGATTATAAAAAGCCCCTTCCGCAGCCTGGAGAAGCACTTATAAGGGTCACTCTTGCAGGTATTTGCAACACTGATTTTGAAATTACCAAGGGGTATATGGGGTATAAAGGTATACTCGGGCATGAATTTGTTGGCGTGGTAGAAGAAGTTAACGGGAATGACAAATCCCTTGTCGGCAAACGCGTTGTTGCAGAAATAAGCTGGGGATGCGATAAACCGGACTGTGAGTGGTGTGCGGTCAAAAATTACCGCCATTGTCCCGAACGCCACACTCTTGGTATCTGGCGCAAGGACGGATGTTTTGCTGATTATGTGACAATTCCAGTAAAAGTCCTTTTTGAAGTGCCGGATAATGTTACGGATGAACAGGCAGTGTTTACGGAACCGCTTGCAGCTGCGTGTGAAATATCAGAACAATTACACATCGAACCCTGCCAGAGCGTACTGGTTCAAGGGGACGGCAAACTGGGACTTATCACTGCTATGACCTTAAATTCGCAAAACTATGACGTTACATTGGTTGGTAAACACAGAGAGAAACTGGACATTGTAAAGGGACTTGGTATAAAAACTATCCTTCTTGATGAACTTGGAGATAAAAAATATGATGTGGTAGTGGAAGCAACGGGCTCTGTATCAGGATTTGAATCTGCTATGGCACACACAAAGCCGCGTGGCGTCCTTGTTCTTAAAAGCACTGTTGCAACGGGAAAAGAACTCAACCTTGCGCCTATTGTTATTGATGAAATAACAGTTCTCGGCTCCCGCTGCGGTCAGTTTAAGCCTGCATTGAGAATCCTTGAAAGGCATGCTCTCGATTTTTCTAAACTTATTACAGCCGTTTATCCTGTAGAAAAATCAATTGAAGCTTTTGAAAGAAATAAGGATAAAGATTCCGTTAAGGTTCTTGTTAGGTTTTAAAATTAAAGAGGGGCGGCAATATTAAAAAACGCCCCATCACGCAAAAAATATAATAAGGCGGGCGCAGCGTTAATCGCTGCGCCCGCCCCCGTTTGTTATTTTGTCTTAAAAATGTGGAATTACTATATTGGAGGTGCAATGTTTTCTTCCGTATCAGGAATAAATTTTTACAGATATGATGAACTGTTGGAGGCAAAATATGTTGCCCGTAAATTAATGTTCTACGGGGTTCCTTCAACGGGAGATTTGACAAGTGATAAACAGCTTCTTAAACGGATTGAGGCGGGAGAAAAAACACTGCCTGTTGCAAGTGCGGGAAATACTAATACTGAGCAGTATACGGGTGGGGCAGAATACAGCAGTAACTTAGAGCAGGCGAAACTTGAAACAGAACGCACAGGCGCCGAGCAGCTGGGTATTCTTATGAAACTAAGACTAGGACTGATTTAGTACCTCTATTCTAAAATAACTGCACCCTGTTCTTCTACTTTCAGTGTTCTCACATCAGCGGATATACCAAAACCGTCCCATATTTCTTTTACGGTAGATTTTATTTTATCGGTGCTGTAATTTTTAGATATAACAAGTAATGTCGGACCGGCACCGCTCAGCACACAGCCTAAAATGCCCTGTTCATCCTTGAGTTTATCCATAATTTCGGTCATTCCGGGGATTAGTTTAATTCTGTACGGCTGGTGAATTCTGTCGTGCAGTGCTCTTGTCATAAGCTCTTCATCTGCTGTTTCAATAGCGTGAATTAGCATTGCGGAATGTTTAAGGTTATAAACCGCATCGGCGAGCGGAATTTCTTTAGGAATAACCGAGCGCGAAATGGCTGTAGAAAGTTCAAAGTCAGGGATGCAAACGGTTAAATCCCAGTTGTCCGGCCATTTTAGTTTTCTGTAAATAATTGTGCCGTCCTCTTCAAGAGAAGAGAATACAACACCGCCAACTATTGCCGGAGTTACGTTATCCGGATGCCCTTCAACTTCTGTTGCTATAGAAATAAGCGCTGTTTCGTCGGCAGGAAAGCCGTGAAGTTTATTTGCGGCAAGGAGTGCGCCGACTATAACGGAAGCGGAACTTCCCAACCCTCTTGTAATAGGAATTTCCGATTGGATATTAATCTTAAGTTCAGACGGCTCCTGACCGATGGAGTTATATAAGAGTTCGATAGCTTTGTACGCAAGGTTATTTTCGTCCCTCGGTATATCATCTATAAACATACTGCCTGCGTCGTTGCTGTCTGCTATAATGTTAATTTCTATTCCAGAACCGGGCAGGACGGTCTCTTCTATTGTAATTGTATTGTAAATAGGGAGTGCAAGCCCGAAACAATCAAACCCCGGACCAAGATTAGCCGTTGTGGCTGGAACTCTTACACTAACTTTCATAAATCATCCTCATACTTTATAGAAATTATAACATAGAAACATTTATCTTCCCGAACTTGGCGGATAAATCATCCAGATGGTGCACCAGATATAATTCGGGTTCCAAATCTTTTTCACCCAAATCAATAATGGCGCCCCATTCCGCTCTGCCGTGGTGCGCGGCAATCATTTTTGCTATATTTTTAAATCCTGCGCTCATGCAGATTGAAAACCCGTATTGTGAATGTGTGAGCCAATCTTTTCTGAAGTTTTCGTCATAATCTATGAGTCCGGTTTCTGTATCTATTGTGTATTCAAAAATTTTGCCGATGTCATGCAGCAGACACGCCGCTATAACTTCGTCTTTATTAAGTTTTGCCGCAAATAACGGCAAATTTGCATCGGCAAACGCGAGGCACTCAAGTGTGTGCACCATTAACCCGCCGATGTAGTTGTGGTGCATTAGTTTAGCCGCAGGAGAAACTTTGATTTTTTCTTCATTCTCTTTATAGATATTTAAGGTGAAGTTTCTTAATTCCGTATCCTGTATCTGGTTAATATAGTCGATTAATTTCTTAAATGCGGCTTCCCGTTCCTTTTCATCAAGTCCTGTTTTTGCCTCTTTTATTAATTCAAGGGCTGAAACAAGGCAGTTGTTGTATTTTTCATTGAAAGAACCCGATACAATTCTGAGCAGATTGCCGGAACGAAAAAGTTTCGGGTCAATACGATTTAAGGTTTCTTCCCATAATATGCAGTTTAACAGTGAGGAGTCCTCTGTGTCTCTTAATTGGAGTTTCCCCATTTTTGTACCTGCTTTTGTGTCGCCAACCGAGAAAATAACTACTTCATAAATTGTTTCTGTACTAAACATACCTGCTCCTGTTTGTGTAATATTATGCGGATAGTTTAATACAAACAAACAAAAAACAAAAGCGGGGGGGTAAAGGGGGTAAATAAAAAGGTGGGGGCTTCTGTTTTCTTTTCCCGGGTTTCTTTCTCTGCAACACAAAACGGATTGCGAGCAGAACTACCGCTTTGCAGAGGGTGAAAGCGTGAGCGTACCCGTTTATCGCAAAGCGGTCAAGACAGGCTGGAGAACAAAACGAGGGCTTTTGCCCGTAACGCCGTTTAACGCGGGCAATTCAAGAAAAGAAAGAAATTTGGTGCGGGGCATGGGGACGCCCCCGATAAAATTATTGTCTTGATATTTTTCTAATATACTTGGCTCTTGGATGGAGTTTACTCCCAAACGAGCATAATACCAAATAGGTAAGATGCTGAAAGTGCGAACGAGCAGAAGTTAAAGTGTAAAAAGGGAATTTTACCCGCAATGCCGTTTAATGTGAGAGAACAAGGAACAAGTAATTATACCGCCCCTAGGCGAGGTAATTAAAAGTTTCTTTTTGCGATTCGTCTTTTATTATATTTTTCTCGCAGAACTCTCTCCATAGAGCGATTTTATGGAACATTTCACTTACGGTATTTTGCTGGTTATTGTTTTCTTTATTTGCGCCGAAATAGTTGTAATGGTCGTAATGACTGTTCTTTACTGCCGGTTTTGCAGTATTTCCCCCTAAATATGAATTATTTTTCGCAGATGATAAACTGGAAATTGCAGACACTAACATGCAAAATTCACTCCTTCTGAAGGTATTTTATCATGCATTTAATAAAAAAACAATAATCCTGTGGCAGAATTTTTTTTAAGACTATAGTTTAATTTGACGGAGCTAATGTAACAAATTGTAAAGATTATCTCAAAAACGTTAAAGTTTTTCAAAAAAATACCGTAATAGAGAGAGTAATGTAGTACAGGTATGTGTTAATCCAAAGAAAGGAGAATTTAATATGACGGATGTATCACAAATGGTAGCAGCATTCCGTGCCCAAAATCCGACTGCAACACTGGGAAAAACGGATAAAGAAGTGGCAAATATGATGCTTACACAAGCCGGAGCGCTGACTTATGCAGAGGCCGAAGCCCTGATGAAAGCGTTTAGCGGAGAACAAGAGTCAGTCGGCGATATGGTGAATTTTTCGCAAACCAAAACAGCAGCTCCCAATGCTCCTCTTGTAAAGTCTATGCAGGGTACTGCAACTATGAGAAGTTCTACAAAATTAGATGCTGATGTGGCAGAGGTTGAGACATTAATACGGCAGTTGATTGCTGCAGTTCAAGCAGGGGAAAATGTTAGTAGTGCTAAGAATAAAGAAACATTAAAAGAAATCTATAACGGGCTGGTAGATTTAGAAACAAATATAGATGCACAAAGGAACAATATAATTACCGGATTACAATCCAGAATACAACTTATTTTAAACGAAACAGCAGATCCCAAGGATCCTCTGACAAAGTATATGTATGGTGATGCGGTGCCAAAGCCGAAAGATTCCAACAAAGGCTGGAGAGCAGGCCTTGCAGCGGCAGGTGCAGGTGTTTTAGCATTTGTTACAAGAGGCAAAGTTAAAATCGGTGCTGCAGTCCTTGCAGGTGCGGCTATGATGACAAGTTGTTCAGAGGAAAATGTTTATAACAACAACACAGACCTGGATGTTGATGTTCCGGCACCTGATTTATCTGGGATTGAGACATTAATACAGAAGTTGATTGATGCAGTTATTGCGGGGCAGGATGCTAATAGTGCTGAGAATAAAGAAATAGTGGAAGCATTAAATGCAATCCGTGATCGACTGATAAGTTTAGAAGAAAAAGTAGACGAAAATAGTGCGCAGATTAATGATATGATTGGCAGAATACAATCTATTTTAATGGAGATGTTAACCGGTGATAAAGAAAGAGCTGTACTTCTTAATGAAATCCTTAAAAAACTTGAAGAAGGCAATACTGCAAATCTTGATATCCTGAATAAGATTCTTACTACTGTTGAAGGTTTCAAAGATAACCAGGATGTATTTAATGAAACGGCTACAGAAATCCTGAATGAAATGTTGTCTAAACTTGACAGTATGAGCTCTGCTGATAAGGCCTTCTATAATAAAGTTCTTGAGGTTATACAAGATATTAGTAATGGTAATGCTGAAAACGCAGAAAAATATATTGAGGTTCTCAACAATATTTGGTCTGCAATTAACAACGGCAATAATATTTCTAATACTCAAACTCAAATCTTGAATGATATTTTAACAACAATAACCGATATGAAAAATTCTGCTCCGGAATTTGCAGAACAAGTTTCGGAATGGTTTAATGAAGTTATTACTGCTATTAAAAATGGTACTGAAGTTAACAGCGAAGGTTTTGCTGCTGTTCTGGATATTCTTAAATCAATTCAATCAAGTAATAATGCTAATGCAACAGCTATTCTTGATACAATTAAGGCTATGTGGGAAGATATTGCAGCCGGCAATACCGAAATCCTTAATGCTATTAAAGATTTAAGTACATCAGGTGCAGCCAATAACAAAGAGCTTATGGAATTTATCCAGGGCTTATATGATGACTCACAAATTAGTGCTGACGAACGTACTGATAAGGTTGTTGATGCAATTAACAGTGTCGGTCAAATGGTTGCTAAACTTGAAAATACGGTTCAATCCGTCGGCGATTCAATTCTTAACCGCTTAACAGGTATTGGTAGTCAGCTGGAAGCCCTGCTAAAAGCTTATCAAGAGGGGAACGCAACTACTCAGGATGTCCTCTCACAATTGCGTACAATTATTAATGCACTTAATGAGGGCAACGGTATTGGCAATGTAACTAACGAATTGCTGACAGAATTGCTTGCAAAAGCTGATGAAATTATTAATCAAGGCGGTGAGTTTATTGATTATACAGAAGTTCTCAACCAGATACTTGATGCAATCAACAGTGTTGCCGCAGGAGTCAATGAAATCAAGTTAAGCATGGGTGAAAATAATGCAAGTATAGTTGCAGCTTTAGAAGAAATTATTAACAATCAAAATGTTCAAACTGAAGCGCTTAACAAGTTTGCTGCGGAAAGTACAGCTAATCAGCAAAAATTAATTGATCAAGGTAATACAATTATTGAGCAATTAGATAAAATTGGTGCTGATTTAGGACAAGGTATTTCTACTATAATAGAAAAATTGAAAGACAGTGATGCAAAACTTGCGGCAGAACTTGCAGCCCTTGTTGATGCACTGGGTCTTAAGATGGACGATAACGCTCAGGATATTGTAAATGCTATTGAAGGTCTGGAAGGCAACCTGACGGCTATTGAGGATGCTATTAAAAACTTGATCCAAATAACGGATGACAACAACCTAGACCTTACAACAACCAACAATTTGATACAAACCATTATCAACTTGCTGGCTCAACAGGAAGATCCGGTATTTGACCTGAGTGAAATTACTTCAATGCTTGCTACTACTAATGACCTGCTGCAACAACTGCTCGATAAAGATACATCAAATGATCCGACTGCAATTCTTGACGCATTGAATGAGATGATGGAAATCTTGAGAAACCTCAATGTTGGCGGCGGTTCAGGCAGCGGCGTAGACCTTACAACAACCAACAACCTGATACAAACATGTATCAACCAGTTGTCACTGTTAGTACAGGCATCGTCTACAAATACCGATATTATGGCAAGTGTAACAAACCTCGGTACACAGTTAACGGAAGTTATTTCCAACTTGCAATCAGGTAATGTTACAACTGATGAAATCAATGCAAAACTTGATGAAATCATGGCAGCCATCAATAACCTTACAAATAGTATCAGTTCGTAAGTTTGTACAAAAAAGAGAAGGGCGCGGTTTATGTAAACCGCGCCCTTCTTTATTTCTTGGATAAATTAATCTGTCTATTCTTGTTTTGTTCTTTATATTTTAATTTGTGCTGTCTGCTTGCCGGTGCCGATTGTTTACCACGGTTCTTCTACTTTACCACTGTTTATACTGTGATATAATACTCTGTAAAAGAGGAATCTATGAAAACGATTACATTAATACAGGGTGACGGTATAGGACCGGAAATAACGGAAGCGGCGGTAAAAGTTATTGATGCTGCCGGTGTTAAAATTGACTGGGACTTGCAGACTGCAGGGGAGGATGTTATAGAGAAAGAGGGTTCTCCGCTCCCGGAGTGTGTACTTGAGTCGGTCAGGAAGAATGGCGCGGCGCTTAAGTCGCCCGTCACAACTCCTATAGGAAGGGGGTTCAGGTCTGTTAATGTTACGCTAAGAAAGGAATTGGATTTGTATGCCAATTTGCGTCCCTGCTGTAATCTGCCTTCCGTCAAAACCAGATATGAAAATGTTGATATTGTTGTCGTACGTGAAAATACGGAAGATTTATACGCAGGTATTGAAGAAAAAATTGATGAAAATACCGCACACAGTATAAAAATTATTACAAGGGGTGCTTCCGAGCGGATTGCTAAATTTGCATTTGAGTATGCGGTAAAAAACAATCGCAAACAGGTTTCTGCTGTTACAAAAGCAAACATTTGCAAACTGTCTGACGGTTTATTTCTTGAAGCTGCAAGGCACATTGCCGAACAATATCCGCAAATACAGTACAGGGAAATACTTGTTGATAACTGTTGTATGCAGCTTGTCCAAAATCCCTGTCAGTTTGATGTTCTTCTTCTTCCAAACCTTTACGGCGATATAGTTTCAGACCTCACTGCAGGTTTAATCGGCGGACTCGGCGTTGCGCAGGGTGCCAATATCGGCGAGCATTGCGCTGTATTTGAGCCTGTACACGGTTCTGCACCGGATATAGCCGGTCAGAATAAAGCAAATCCGACGGCGATTATCCTCAGTGCGGTTGAGATGCTTAATTATATAGGCGAAGAAAAGAACGGTAAACGGATTAAATCCGCGTTGTTTGAAACATTCAGACAGGGAGTTTGTACGCCGGATTTGGGTGGTACTGCTTCTTGCTGCGGGTTTACGGACGCAATTATTAAAAATTTACAGGAGTAATTAAGATGACAGTGTTAGAAAAAACAGTAAAATTCGATCCGGGCTGGGGCAGGCATGTTCTGGTTTATTCGGGCAGTGTTGAGTATTTATACAGAGATATTAATAAGTTTAAGAACCTCAGCCAGCGTAGTTTTAAGTTTAAACAGTATTTCCCGAAAATTGTTAAACTGCTGGAAAATAATATAGGTTTTTATCTTGGATGTCTGTTGTGGGCTGTTTACTTAAAAAATTCGGGTGATGCCGATTTTATCGGTAATCATTGTCTCGGGCAGAAATATGATGAAAAATCACGGGATTTGGAGATTGATTATATATTAACAAGCATTGATAAATTAAAGGCGGATTACAAATACTACACCGGTAAAACAACGGATTTCCCCGAAGTTTATAAACTTATTCTTGTAACGTATAATGAATTTTCGGAAATAAATAAAGGGATTACCGAAACACGCAGCACGGT
>CALUTH010000017.1 GCA_944323635.1 Candidatus Gastranaerophilales bacterium | reverse complement strand
GTTACAACACTTCCGTTGCGTTCAACAAATACATGCAGATTTCTGCCATTTTGAATAAATACAGCATTTGAAGTGTAACCGATTAATGTACCGGAAAATGTTGTTCCAGAATTCCCATATTTCACATATACATTATTCCCGCTTTGTTTCGCTTCTTTGATTGTCATAGACACCGCCTTTCTTTAATTAACAGCTTACACCTTACCACCGTCAAAACGTGTCGCATAAAAATATAAAACAATTATAACTCTTTATATAACCTATGTCCAATTTTGACGCAGGTTAATGTCATAATCAAAACAAAAGGAGAAGCATAATGATAGACAAAGAAATTTTAGAAAAAACATTTAAACAAATTACGGAGGGAAATGTGAATCCGCTTAACATTGGATTCAAAGATTTAGATGCGGTTCTTTTCGGAGTTCAGCAAGGAAATCTGATTACGATAGGCGCAAGGCCAGCGATGGGAAAAACAGCTTTTATACTTTCTATTATGTTTAATCTTTTAAAACAAAATAAAAAATGCCTGTTATTTTCTTTGGAGATGTCGACAAGTAATGTCATTAAAAGACTGATTGCGCAAGCCGCGGAAATTAATCTTGCAGGTTTGAGTATCGGTAATCTTTTAGATGATAGCCAAAAGACTAAGATAGAATATATTTTAACAACCATGTCTTATTTGAATTTAACGATATGTGATGATACGTATACAATAGAAGGTATCAGAAACAAAATTGCAGAAGAAAAACCGGAATATGTGTTTATTGATTACCTGCAACTACTGGAAACACCTCGAAAGCAACAACGCTGTGAAGCTATTACAAATATAATGATGGATTTAAAACAGATTGCAAAAGAAAATAATTGCATAATTTTTATTAGTTCACAGCTTTCAAGAGCATTAGAATCCCGATTTGACAAACGCCCGATGCTTTCTGATTTGAGAGAGAGTGGTAATATTGAAAACATTTCGGATGTTGTTATGTTTATTTACAGGGACGAATATTATAAAGCCTATGTTGATGATGAAGATTATGCTTTAAATAAGGGGGAGGCTGAAATAATTGTTGCAAAAAACAAAATGGGACCGATATGTACAGTGAAGTTGCTGTTTAGAAGTCCAATTGCAAAATTTTTGGAGCCGGTTCATTATGATTTATTCTGATAATAAAATATTTATCGGGCCGGAAGTTTATTACACGCTTTTCAGGATAAAAAATCGCATTATCTTTGCCCCCTGCGAAGAGTTAAAGAAAGCGCAGCGGTATTTTTTAAAAGCAATAAAATGGGTATATAACCAGAAAATAGATACACGACAAGCTGCTCAAATCCATACAGGCAAGGGCTGGGTATTAAAAATAGATATCAAAGATTTTTATGGTTCTGTGCCGTATCGGGATATAGAAAGGTTTATAAGGAAAGTTTGCGAAAAAATAAAAAATGCTGATACAAATTACTATTTGAATCTGGTTACTGTTGATAAAAAATTGCCAACAGGAGCCCCAACCTCTGCTCATATTGCAAATGCTTGTTTTAAAAAAGCAGAAGATGAAATCCGAAGGATTTGCAATATTTACGGTGTGGATTTTTCAAGATTTATGGATGATTTAACATTTTCCTCCAATAACAAAAAACTTTTGCAAATTGTTGAGAAGAGGGTAAAGAGTATTTTGGCGTATTACGGGTACAGGGCTAACCCTAAAAAGACAAAATACATCAGCAGAAACAAGCAGCAAAAGGTGCTGGGTCTTGTTGTTAATAACAGGGCGGTTTGTATTACTAATGAAGAAAAAAGGAGAATTAGAGCCGCATTGCATAATTACGCGGTCAGTAGAGCGTATGCTGCTAAAAAAGATATAAAGCATCATCTTTGGAATGAAAAAGAAGTATCAAAACTTGCGGGAAAAATTGCGTATATCCGCCATGTTGACCCCGGATTTTATATAAAGTTAAAAAGGTATAATGCAAAGCTTGTATATAAATATTGTGTTTCGTTTCCGGCTTTTTAACGCGATGGCGGGGCTGTTTAACTCTTCTCCGCGGCACTGTTGTTTGGGGCAAATGCGGATAATTAACTCTCCTGCTTGAAGGTTGTATCAAATTAAGAAACCGGCTTTATTTTTTATAAAGCCGGACTTAAATATTTGTGTTCGCGACCGAGGCTGAGCCGAGGGAGTGAACCGGTTTGCCTCTGTTTTTTATTCATGGCATAAAGCGAAACGCTTGCCTGTGATTTTATTATAAAATAGCTGTACGTCATTTCGGGACATATTGTTTTTTAATCTTTGGGCAAGTTGTAATGTAATAATATAATTGCACTTTATTTTGTACTATAATCATTGTTGCGGAACAATAGCGGTTGGCTCAAGGATGGTATTTAAAAGGAAGCTTTTTAGAAGAACCGAATATTTTTTTCAAGAGATTATGAGGGGTGAAATCGTTTTTCAGGCTCTCCTTGTGGGGTTGGTTTCGGGTGTCCTTGTTGTATTGTTTAAAATTAGTATTTCCGGTTTATTTGAGTTTATTGTGGATAATTTGCACAAACTTTCTTTTGACCGGCAAATATTTCTGTTCCCGCTGATAACGACTCTGGGCGGGCTTATATCGGGCTTACTGGTTTTTAAGTTTGCTCCGGAAACGAAGGGCAGCGGTATTCCTTATGTAAAAATGACACTTGCACGGATGGGGAGTTTGACCAGAGTGAGAAGTATTATTGTCAAATTTTTGGCAGGTGTTGCAGGCATAGGAACAGGTTTATCGCTCGGGCGGGAAGGCCCGAGTGTACAGCTGGGTGCAGGGGCGGGGGCTCTTGTGGGTAAGCTGTTTAAAATGAAAGGTGCCAATCAGGAAAAACTTATTGCTGCCGGCGCAGGCTCTGCAATAGGGGCAACTTTTAACGCTCCGATTGCCGGTACGATTTTTGTTCTTGAGGAACTTTTAAACCGTTTTTCTCCGTCAGTCCTCTTCCCTGTTCTTGTTGCAACGGTGAGCGCAGCCGCTGTTGCAAGATATTTTCTCGGTAATAATCCCTCATTTATTATTCCCGCGTCTTTATCGGATATAACGCTTGAGAATATTCCTGTCTGTATTATCCTCGGCGTGGTCGCAGGTGTTCTGGGGGTTGTATTTGCTAAGGTTATTTTTTTGAATAATAAATTTTTTGCTGCCTTAAAAAATATTCCCGACTGGGCTAAACCTGCGATTGCGGGGCTTGTTACAG
Organism: Candidatus Gastranaerophilales bacterium; assembly: GCA_944323635.1. Classification (GTDB taxonomy): domain Bacteria; phylum Cyanobacteriota; class Vampirovibrionia; order Gastranaerophilales; family Gastranaerophilaceae; genus CALUTH01. The sequence continues at coordinate 22,293 of CALUTH010000017.1, read as the reverse complement.
GTATTGCGGGGCTGTTTATCCCCTATATACTCGGCTCCGGTAATTTAAGCGTTGATGCGCTTCTTGCTCATAAATTTGCACTGGCTTCAATCTGTATCATTTTTATCGGAAAATTCTTAATTACTCCTTTTTGTTTTGGCTCCGGGGCTGCGGGCGGAATTTTCCTTCCGATGTTAATGCTCGGCGCTTTTCTCGGATACCTTACGGGTGTTGGCTGTAATTATGCGGGATTTTCTGTTGATCCGGTGACGGTTGCGCTTATAGGGATGGGCGCGTTTCTCTCTGCGGTTGCAAGAACACCGATTACTGCTGCCGTTATGGTTTTTGAGATGACGGGCGGATATAATTATATTTTGCCGATAATGCTCAGTGCTGCAATTGCTGACTTGATGGCGGAAAGCCTCGGGCATAAACCGATATATTCTATGCTGATTGTTAATTCCGACAAATCCGGCGGGGCGAAAATCTTGTCGGAACTTAAAGCAAAGGAATGTATGTCGCGGAATGTTGAAGTAGTTTTAAAAGACGATACAATTGATAATACAATGCAAAAATTCAATAATTCAAACCACGATGCGTTTCCTGTCATTGACAGTAAAAGGCATCTGTGCGGTATTGTTACCCGTGACGATATTGAAGATGCTTTCTTTCAGAGTGTTTCGGGCGATACCAGAATTTTATACATAATGAATCCTTCTCCTGTAACGATTTTAGAAGATGAAAACCTGTATAAAGCTTATTACAGGCTGCATTCAAATTCTACGGACTGTCTTGTTGTTACAAATTCCCATAATACCGTAAAAGGTATAATTACACGTGTTGATATACACAAAGCTCTTGAGAGCAGCTAATGGCTGTATTTTCTTTGATGTATATTAAGAATTGTTAATTTTTATCCGGCACCGTCTTGTAAAATTTGACTTTTTATTAAAAAATATAGAAAATGTTTTTGAAAGGGTATGAAAAACAGGAGGTTGTATGACACAGGATGAAAACGTAAAAGAACCGGTATATTTAAGGGAATTGAAACCGAAAATGAACAGTAAGATTAAAAAATTTTATATAGTTCTCGGGATGCTGCTTTTATTATTAATTCCAATAATGTTTATTTACGGACTTCTGGATGACAGACAGGATTACCAACAGGAGGCTCTTTCTAAAGTCCGGCAGGCATGGGCGGGCGCTCAAATAATACAGGAACCTTCGTTGAGTGTTAAGGTTCAGGGAAAAAAGGAAGAGGAGTTTAAGTATCTTACATTAAATAACTATGATGTAGAAATTAACACTAATGCGGAATACCGTAAAAAAGGCATGTTTAAAGTTCCTGTTTATACTGCGGATGTGGTTATAAAGGGTGATTTTAAGAATGATTACGGCAATATAAGAAATCAGGAGGTAACGCTTTCTTTTCCAGTTTCCGATTCTAAAGGTTTCACATCCCCGCCGGAAGTGAAATTTTTATCATCGGATTTTGAATACATAAATTATACGCAGGAAACAAAACGTGTAAGCACGAGCGCAAAAACTATTCCTTTTGAGATTAAATATCAACTGCGCGGCAGCGATATGATAAAGGTCGTTCCTGCAGGGCAGAATAACAAAATAGAAATTGAAGGAAACTGGGCTAATCCTGAATTTACCGGAGATTTTCTGCCAAAAGAAAAAGAAGTGCGTGATGACGGGTTTGAAGGTGAATGGACTATTCCCGCAATTGCTATATCTTCAATTCAAAATCCTGTTGCTGGCGTATCCTTTATAACTCCGGTTGATAACTACAGAATGGCATCAAGGGCTTTGAAGTACTCTGTATTATTTCTAGCTCTTACGTTCCTTTCATTCTATATATTTGAAATTACTTCTGATAAAAAGAAACCTATTCACCAGCTGCAATACCTTATGATGGGCGCTGCGATGCTTATATTTTACCTGCTGCTTATATCGGCATCGGAAATTATGTCGTTCCGGGGGGCGTATACGATTGCGGCGATTATGACAATAACGCTTATAGGATTATATACTTATAACGTTATTACGGCAAAGCAGGATAAAAGGTTTGCAACCCTGATTTGCGGGATTATGCTTGTACTATACATTTTCTTCTATGTACTTCTTGCTCTGCAGGATTTATCACTGCTTATTGGTAGTCTGGTGCTGTTTATAATAATCTCGCTTATTATGTACGCAACAAGAAATGTTGATTGGTTTAATGATAATGACTAATTAAGAATATAATTGCAATGAAGTCTTGAAACCTTGTTTAATTGTTTTGGGACTTCATTTTTTATTGAATAAATTTGTACTCTTTTGCCAGATTTAAATATTTGTTCTTAAATGAATATTGATAATTTGCGTACATTTTGTTTATCCGGTCTGCAAATTTAGAATTATTATTACAGAGGTCAAGTGATTTTCTGTAATCCTTGTCTGCATTTTCTATGTTTCCAAGGTTTCTGTAAATAATTGCCCTTGTGCAATAATACCACGGATTAGATTTATTTAGATTAATGCACAGGTTTGCGTATTTCAAGGCTTTTTTATAATCTTTCTTAAGAATGTATGAAATAGTAAGAATGTTATAAGTCTTACGTGCCAGGCTAATTTCAATGGCTTTATCGTAGTCCCCTTTAACATTGTATAAAAGTGCTGCGGGAATGTAGCCGTCTGCAATATAATCTTTAGTGTATTGGTGAGCTTTTTCGTAACACTGAACGGCTTTCGCACCGTCCTTTTCAAATTGATAATAGGCTTCTCCTGTTAATGAATAGAAAACTCCTTTCTGGTAAGGGAGAATGGCATAATTAATTGCTTTTTTATATTCGTATATATTTCCGGTTTGAACGGCAGAACTTATTATATGGTTTGGGATGTACTGGTATGTAAGAAATGCCAAACACACAGCAAGAATTGTTAGCGGTATAAACTGCTGTTTGTGTTTATATGAGAGTTTAATATTTACAAAAATAACTATAAGTAAAAGTGTTGCTGAAATAATAGCAATAATTGGTGCAAAAACACTGTAGGATGTGAAATAATCTATAAAAATACTCTTTATCATTAATACAAGTATAATATCTAAATTAAAAGAATCACTCCTGCAGATGTGTGAGAGTATGTATAAAACTTGTTAAAACTGTTATTTTATAGTATAACAAACATACGGGGGAATAATATATGATAAAAAAAATGGTACTGACCGGTATAGTAATCGCAAGTGTATTAGGAATAAGAGTGTTTGCGGGGCAGGAAAATTCAGGAGTTGGAATTAAAGCAATTAAAGATACTTATACAAAAAAAACTTATGTTCTGGAGGTTATGCCTGACTCTTCTGCTTCGGTTTCAGGCGTGCCGGTTGGCGCAGAGATTGTGAAAATAAATGATAAGAAAATAAGAGGGCTTTCTGCTGATGAGATTAATTTTGCTTTGAGCGGGAATGATGGCGGTGATGTAGTGCTGCAATTGAAAAATGATAAAGAAAAGTTTATATATACCCTTAAACGTGATAATTATAATATTCAGGAGCAAGAGGATGCTAAATTCACTCTGCACTGGAATCAGATTGCTCCTAAAAACTTGTATTTGAAAAAAATTCCTTCTGTGGTACTTGAACACTTAAGCACGGACTATCAGGAAGATATTTTGGCAAAACAAGGATACTGGCTTAAGCAAAAAGCAGCATTTACTAAAGGTTATGATACCTGTTTGACTTATCCGGAGGAGGAACAAAATACCTGCCTGTTAAATCTGGTTAATACTATTAACAACAATATAAGCCGTAATAAACAGCTTGATATTCATGGTGATGGCGTAGCGCGTCAACAGGACGGTATTCCGGTATATAATGTTAATCAAATAATGCTGCAAAATGCTTTTCAAAACTTGGGCGACAGATATTAATTCCTGTACCAGCACCTTCGGTTATGGCAGTTTAATAAGTCCGATTTGTGCAAGAATCGGTATAATTCCTTCTGCTGCAATATCATTGGTGATTTGATTTTTGCTGTTAAAATAGTAAAAATTTATAAATTCCGTTTTAAACTTTTTGCTGCTTGGTTCAACTCCCATAAATCTTCCGTCGTGTGTTCCAGTACAGCTCCAGCGGACTGCAATTTTATTATTTTCTGTGATAGTTTCTTCAAGCTTCCATTGAACATCAGAGAACCCGCTTCGCATCCAGTATACTATTGAAAGGTATCCCTCAGGACCATGCAGCGGTTCGGGGGAGACCGGAGTATAGAAGATTGCGTCTTTGGAAATGAGTTTTTCTGCTAGCTGTTTGTCTGCAGTGTTTATCATTGTTTCAAATTCTTTTATTAGGGCTGCCGGATTTGTCATTATTTTTGCTTCTCTCTCTTTGTAACAATTATATTACAATTCTACAAACATCAGTCAATTTATTTTTTTATAGTGACTTTATAGTAATACAGGGAAATAAGTATTTATGAGTAAATTAACATTCCTGAAAAAAGGAGTAAGACTTGCTGATGAGGCGCTTGAATATTTCAAACGTTCCGGAATCAATGTTCCTGAAAAAACAAAATTTTGCGATGCCCTGCGGGTTAGCAGGGGAAAACAGGATATAAGTATTTATTCTTTCAGAGACGGCGAAAACTATCTGATGAAACGTTTAAAAATTACGGAAGATAGTGTAAGCGGCGATAAACAGGTACAGGCACGTTTTTATGAACATCTTGGAGAAAAAGGCGGCGAACGGAAATTAAGCAGGGTTTCTGCGTTTGATTTCGGAAAAGATAACAGGTGCAGCGGCGGTACGGCGTGGGATTTTTATTACCCTTATGAAAGTAAATCTGTGTGGTTTGCAAAACATTCTTCCGGCACAAAGGAAAGTGTAAACAATTTCCCTAAAATATCAGATTATGTTGAGGATGCAAACGGTTTCAGGCTTAAGCCAATATCAATAGCGGAATATCTCGACACAAAAAAGACTCTCGGTAGAAAAAATTATGTGGATGAACCGTGGACCTTAAAACAAAGTATTACGGAAGATACGATTGCGACTGATTGTATCAGAGAATGTACTGTTGTTGGGATTAAAGGGAAAAATGGGGTAACAATAAACCATCTTAACCCGAATAATCCGGAAAATTATGACTTAAAGCCGGTAGCTGACGCGCTGGCAAAACAAATACAAGCACAGGGGAAAGATGCAAAAGCCTTTATGCTGGGTTCTGTAGAAATTGATACAAAAAGTAATTATCAGTTCTGGAAGCTGTATGAAATCCTTGAGAAGATGGGGATACCCTTTTCTGCTTATAAAACCGGAGATAGTGTTATACAGGAACTGGTAAACATGATGCCACGCGGGTTTAAATTTGCAAAAGAAATAAGTAATGGCAAAACTACACCTTTTTATTTTTATTCAAGCCAGCACATTGTATGCCGCGGTAATGAAATAAAAATTGCCAATCCGTTGATAGATAAAGAGCTTGCAAGCGGAAACAGGAATGCTTCTGATATGATTAAAAAGAGTTTCGGTGTAATTGAATAAATTGCCTTTGTTTTATGGAAGTTTGTGCTGTCCCCCTACCCTCGTGCTTGGAAGTTTCAATATTGAGCCTTCGGCTCAACCCCGCTCAATTTCCTCGCTATCCGGACTTTGTCCGTCCGGAAATCCGCCGAACCATTTTGTGGTGGTTCTCATCCTACCCCTTTATCAAACAAAAAGACTCCCTTTCGGGAGTCTTAAAGAATTGGGCAGGGGTGGATTCGAACCACCGTACACTCTCGTGAACAGATTTACAGTCTGTCGCCTTTAGCCACTCGGCCACCTACCCTTATTAAACTTTCAAAAATTTGCCTTTGATGGGATTTGAACCCATGGCCTCTCCCTTACCAAGGGAGTGCGCTACCCCTGCGCCACAAAGGCTTGTTGTTTGTTTTGCCGGCGATTGCTTCCGCCTTCTCCGCTGTAAAATCCGCTCTATATAAATTTGATTTTCAGCAGTTATTTACCTTTGCTTCGCCCGTTGTTCCGCCCTTTGCCCGCGCATTGTATACCCTTTGCTCCGCCGGGGGATAAAAAGCCGGTAATAGGAATCGAACCTACAACCTACGGTTTACAAAACCGTTGCTCTACCGTTGAGCTATACCGGCAACAATGTTTATTCTATTAAGAACATGCGTTTATGTCAAGCAGGTTTTTTAATCCTTCATCTCAGTTTCCGTATCAGGCTGCGTAACAGTGATTGAGTGTACAACCGTCTCATACTTGGGTGCCGGTGCTTGTTCATCAGGTATTTGTTCCTCTTCAGACGGCTTTTCCGTTGTTACCTCGGGTGCTGTTGTTTCTTCTATAGTTTCTCCTTGGGGCTCGTCTTCCGTCATATCGTGCCAGAAAATAATTTCTGCGCCGCTTTTTTCTATTTCTTCCCTTAGTCCTTTATCAATAAGCGTTTTGTATTCAAGATAATTCAGATGTTTCCACTTGTTTGTTGTCGGATGGAATACGATTTCCGTAACGGTCTCCTCGGGTAATTGTTTTATTCCGTTAAGAACCGTGCTTTTATCCATTTGACCGGAGTATAGTATTCCGATAAAGTAATCGTTTGTGTTAATTTCATATTTCTTTAACGCTCTTTGATTAATCCAGTTTGCGGTATTTAAAATAAGATTTTGTCCGACATTGCTTAAATACTTGCTTTCCGCGTGCCTGTACAGCTCCGGTACAAAATAAGGCAGTTCTGTCTGTGTTCTGACGCAGGGTATTTTGTATTTTACTGCAAGCCGGCATACAATATCAAAAATTTTCGGTATTGCATGGATATTGTTATTAGAGGTCAAATATAACGGCTGTATACCGTTTGATAAAACTTTATCAATTTGAGAACAGAATTCTGCTTCAATTTGTTCCAGATACTTGCTGTTGTTAGAGAATAATAAAAGTTTCTCTCCGCTTGCGTTGTAATATCCGTCGTTTGCTGTCAAATATGAGTCATAATCTGTAATAAGTGATTTCCCCTCGGTTATATTTAACTGAATACCCGTATCAAGGTTTTTACATTTTTTGACGACATTTTCTGCTGCGTCATTAAATGCTTCTCCGTTAGCAAGTATACTTGCTGATTGGATGTTTCCGGCATGGAACGCTTCAAATATAGCCCTGTTGGAGGGGATGTCTATCCCCAGATTATCTGTGGTTAAAATTACTGTTCTCATCCCGTGTTGCAACCTCCTTAGTTATTTTATAACAAAAAAATATTAGCCGCTCTATTCGTTGACCGGTTATATAGTTGCATGCTAAATTAGAATTGTTAAATAAGAATGGAGATTATTCGATGAAAAAATTATTAATTTTGTTAGCAATGGCATGTGTTGTTGTTCCGACCGCAGAGGCAAGAATAGTAAAAGTTGCTGCTGAGAGTAATTTTACAACCGCTGATCCGCCGGAAACCTGGAAGGTTAGTCTTGTTGAAGATGTTGTAACGAAAGACGGGCAGGTACTTAAGGCCGGTTCAATAATAGAAGGCAGAATAACTGATGTTGTACAGCCAAAACGCTTAAAGCGTGATGCCTCTTTTGTTTTTGTGCCGACAACATTCTATGATGTTGACGGTAAAAAGTACGAAATCAAATATCATATCGAGGGCAAATACGATATGCTTGCAAAAATGGAAGCAAAAAAGCTTGTTAAAACAGGTATTCTTACCGCAGGTAATCTAGTTGTTCAGGGTATCAGCCCCTGTTATCAGGTAGTGGAAGGTGTTTATAAAAACGAAGAGGGCAATAGGCTGAAATCCGGTGCCGTGGCTGCTGTTGACGCAACGCCGCTCTCTTATTACAAGTACGGTAATGACTTAGTATTCAAAAAAGGGCAGGTCTTCAAAATGAACATGATTGTCGAAGATGATGAAGAGGCTCCCGTATTAAACGAAGACGACGCTTCGGGCGAAGTAAAAGTTAAAGAGGAAAAGAAGGTTGTGGCAGATGATGAAAAACCTGCAGACGAACAACCGGATGATAGTTCCAAAGATTAACATAAAGCAGAGGGGAAACCCTCTGTTTTTTATGCGGCAGCAGTTTAAAATTCCACCATATGGTTGTGGTTAATCTTTTTCGGTTCAATATATAATTTTGTATTATGGGGCATCAGTACAAGAAAAAAGAAAAATTTTGTTCAAAGGCGTTTAATTTTTTTGCAACGCTTATTGTTGCTTATTTTATAGGAACGCAGGTTATAGGTGCTGCCGGTAATAATCTTAAGTTTGTACAAATTAGTGATGTGCATTTTGCTAAGGGAGAACCGAATTCTTCATATAAAATGCTGGAAAATAGCGGAGAGTTGCTTTCAGATGCTGTTGTTCAGGTTAATGCCTCTGAGGGGGTAGATTTTGTTATGTTTTCCGGCGATATGATAGATATTCCAAAACGTTCACAACTGATGGATTTTATATCAATCGTTAAGACTATTAATGTTCCGTGGTATATTGCCTTTGGCAATCATGATGTGGATTTTGACGGTAAGTTTACAAAAAGTGATTTTTTGAAAATTGTCGGTGCGCATAATCTTAATTTTACCGAAACCAGTCCCTACTACGCATTTAAGCCTAAAAAAGGATTTAAAGTAATCGTACTTGATACAATGATTACCTCCAGAGTAACCGCAAACGGTGAAATTTCTGCAGAGCAGCTGGCATGGTTGGATGAAGAGGTGAAAAAAACACCGGATAATGATGTAATAGTGATTTTTCAGCATGTTCCTGTCGTTGAACCATATTCTAACGAGCAGCACAAATTGCTAAATGATACAGAGGTATTAAAGCATTTGTATAATTACAGCAGACCGTTGATTGTTCTTGCCGGTCACTACCATGGGACAAAAGTTATTCAGGACGGGAATATTTTGTTCATAAATTCTCCCGCATTGATTTCATATCCAAATGCTTTCAGAATTGTAAATATTAATTCTCAGAAGGATAAAGTAATAGTAGATTTGTATTATAAAGAGACAAGTTTAAAAGATGTGCAGACCCGTTCAAGACTTCGGGTTGTATTTCCGGGAATATTTGAGGGCGAAGACAAGGATAAAACCGGTACGTATGAGCTAAAGAAATAAGGAAAATAAAATGTCGGAATTTAAGATTAAGTTTAGAGGTGTAAGAGGAAGTTATCCGGTAGCAAAGGCGGACTTTTTAAAGTACGGCGGAAACACTGCGTGTATTGAAATTAACGTCGGCGGTCATTTGATTATACTTGATTCAGGTACCGGTATTATTGAATTGGGTAACGAACTTATGCAGCATTATATCGAATCAGGAACTACAATTACGGACAGGACTCCGGTAAAAGCGAGTATTCTTTTAAGTCATATTCACTTAGACCATATACAGGGCTTTACATTTTTTAAGCCGCTGCATCTTGCCTCTACACAAATAAATCTTTTTGGCGGTGTGAATTATAATGAAACCCTTAAAGAAGAGTTGTCGCATATTTTGTTTTCAAAGTCTTTTCCTCTTGATTTGGGAGATATTGCTGCAAACCTTCACATAAATAATGTGAGTGAAACAAATTATATTATATTTAAGCCGGGAAAATCAGATCCGATACTAAAGAGAGTGGATGAACTGCTCGAAAGTGACTGCGAAAGTGACGATGTTGTTATTACCTGTTACAAGTCTTATGCACACCCGCAAAACGGTGTTCTTGTATATAAAATAGAGTATAAAGGCAAGTCGGTAGTTTATGCTACAGACAAAGAAAGTTACCCGGGCGGGGATAAAAAACTTGTAAAATTTGCTAAAAATTGTGATTTATTAATACATGACAGTCAGTACGCAACAGAAGATTATTTAAATATTTATATCCCAAAACAGGGATTCGGTCATTCAACTTTTGAGATGGCACTTGAAGTTAAAAATCAAATTAATGCAAAAAAACTTGCTTTTTTCCATTATGAACCGACATATAACGATGAAAGGCTTGATCAACTTGCGGAAATGTATGCGTCATCTGATGCAATAATGTCCAGAGAAGGCTTGGAATTGTCATTATTATGATGAAAAAATTTGTCTCTGTAATACTGCTTATACTGCTTGCGCTTACTGCATCGGGGTATAAAAAGCCGCACACTTATGTTATTGAGCCGGAGCGCAACGCCTATTTCCATAACAATCTCGGGTTGAATTATATGCAGGATAAATATTACTATGCAGCAATTCAGGAGTTTAAGATAGCAATTTCTTTAGAACCCGATACGCAGGCAAGTGCCGTTTATTACAAAAATCTCGGTGATACATATATGATAATAGGTTATCCAAACCTTGCCGAGGACTGTTATCTTAATGCCTTAAAATTATACGGGCTTAATCTGGAATACTATATTAATCTTGTTGAATGTTACAAGCGTATGGGGGTTATGAAACAAAGAATGAATGCGCTTGAGATTAATTCAAATCCGTTTAATAAAGTGTTGAAGGGACTTTTGCTGATAGAATCCGGTAATAAGAGGGACGGTATAATAATGCTGGACGAATTCTGTTCTGCGGAGCCTGATTTAATCATTACGGGCGGGATAAAAAGTTACTTAAAAAAAATAAATAAATAATTAATTTCCTTGCGAAAGACAAAATAAAATGTTAAAATAATATTGTATATGGCAAAAGGTTTAAAAGACCGTATAGGCGAAGTAAAAGATGTTCGTGCAATGTGGTCGGAAACAATTATCACTGAGGGCATTGAATTAAAGGAGATAAGCGATGAAGAAATTTTGCTTATAGCATCTGGCTCATCGGTGAAGTTTCCTGAAGCCGGTGCGGGTATAAATATTGCACTGTACTGTACAAACGGAGTTTTCCTCCTTGATACAAAAGTTAAACAAAAAGTCTTTAATTCGCCGTACACGTTTTGCTATATAACAATACCCGAACATTATGATATACGCCAGCAGCGGGAGTTTTTCCGTACAAGGTTCAATCTGGGCGTTACTCTGACGATTCATTTTAATAACGGAGAGAAGAAAGTTATTGAGAGTAAAACCTTTGATGTTTCCGGCAACGGTACAAGCCTGCTGATAGCCCCATTGTTGGACAATGACAATATAATAAAGTTAATATCAAGTCCCGGTGTTGACAGGTACGCAAAACTTGCTTTGTGTCTTCATTTTCCGGAGAAAGATATTAATACCCGTGTGGAATTTGTGCATAAACGGGTTCTTCCGGGGGATACAAAGGTTAAAGTATGTGCTTTTAAATTCATCAGTATCAACCCCGCAGATGTAGACTTTATTACTAAACAATGTTTCTTAAAACAACTTGTAGAGCAGAATAAATCCAAGAAAGAATTTTGACTTTACAAAAAAAAATAATAAAATATACTATAGATGTAAGAAGGATGTTAAATGAAATTAATAAACCGACTAAAAGCTTTAGAACAACAATATGTGTTTTTGCGCTGGGCAACCGGTAACGATTATGGTCGTATTAATTATGTTGGTGATGATTATATAGAATTTAATATCATTGACATAGATACGATGGAATATAGAGAAACAGCAATCATAAATGCGCAGTTAATATTTGAAATAATTTTCGGCGGCGGCGACATCTCCAGAATCCTTGCAGAAATGTCTTTTCAGGCCGGCGATAAGAATTAAGTCTCAATTTTATTAAACTACTGGAAAAAAAAAATAATCTATGGTATTATTTTCGTGAGTAGTAGTAGTTTATAGAAGAGATTGTTTAAATTGTTATTAAATGATTTGGTTCAAGAACAAGAGTTCTGCGGGTATATAGCTGATGAGAAGAAGAGATGCCGTGCCCTGGCAAACATTATTGCTTTAAAATCGGCGATAGCATTTTTTAAAGATTGCGGTCTGAATCCAAGTGTTGGAAACGCGGCACACCGTATAAAAAAAGTTTTTGAAGATATTGATATTTCAGATCTTTATATTGGTGAGTTAAGGCTGGATGTCCGCTTAGGAATGATGCGGGGTGAGTATTTAATTCCCCGCAACCACTATGAATTAGGCATAACGCCCGATTTGTATATGTTTGTTGATTATGATAAGAATTCGGGCAAGACAGAAATTTCAGGTTTTATCGAGCCTGATAAGGTTGATAAAACAAATTGTGATGACTACTACTATTTTATCCCCAAAACTTCTGTTGCGCCTGTAGATACATTAGAACCCCTTTTTGATTCCCTTGCGTTGAAGGCTAAAAATGGTTTGCCGCTCAACTGTAAAAAGAAATGTATTTTGTATCTGGACAATCAGCTGCTTGATACAAAAGAATTCTATCAGGATTTAATGAATTACGAAAAAGCAAGAAGAATGCTGCTAGAATATGTAGAAGCTGAAGGGCTTTTGAAAAGCTGCTCTTTAAGTTTACCTGATAAGTCGGATGAATTATTGGAGCTTGCATCTGAGGATGGTAAAAAATCTTTAGTAACATCTGATGAACTGGATTTAGGATTTGCTGATGGTCTTGCAGAATATGCGTCAAATGACGTTGTAAGTCTCGATTCTTTTATTGCCGGTGATGATACTATTGAAAATGACGCTGCTCTTGAATTGTCTCAATCAGACAAAGTCCCCTCAGAAGAAGACATTAACCAAACTTCCGGTAAAGAGAAAGTAATGGATGGACCGTTGTTTAATTCCGACAACGATATACCTGTTAGTGATGTGAATACCGGGGTTGGTGCAGTAAACATTTTGCAGGAAAAATCTGCGAATGAACCGGATCTTCTGTCCGGACAGAAGAGTGAAGATGAAAAGAAATATGATGAGGAGGCTATTTCAGAGCTTGAAATAGTTGAAGAGACGTTACAGGCACCGGAGAAGTCGTTTGGTGAAGATGATATTTCTCTTGATATTGCAGCTGGAGAAGAGTCGGAACTTTCTAAAACTGATAACTCCGAAGTAGAGACAATGGATTTGTATTCCATAGATTTACCGGACTCTGAATCTGCCGGTACTGATTTGACAGAGCCGAAGAAAGAAGAGAATAATTTGCTTGATTTTGTTGATTTGCCCCTTGATAGGGAAGATGAACAAAATATTCTTACAGATGCTTCTGATGAAGCAGTGCTGGATTTGTCTCCGGTTGTTGGAGCCGAAAAAATTGAAGAAGTTACGAATATGGTGCACACAGAAAATGTTACCGGAGAGCTACCTTCTGCCGCAGATATTTATTCTGAGGGGACGACAATAATTGGAGAGGATTTGCCTGAGCAAGAAGTTATATCAGAAGAAAATGTTTCTGATGAAAATACATTGTTACAGGATACAGATACCGATTTAGCTGTAGAAGAACTTTCAGAAAATGATGAAGTTGATGCACTGGAGGAAGAAGCGGTTGAAGAATTAGTAGAAGCAGATACCTCCCTTGAAGAGCCGGAACATGATTTTGAAATGTCATTACCTGAAACAGACGATAATATACCTGTAGAAGAGCTTTCAGAAAATGATGAAGTTGACGCACTGGAGGAAGAAGCGGTTGAAGAATTAGTAGAAACTGATACCTCTGTTGAGGTAAATGAATTTAATTCAGTATCAGAAGAGCCTGCTTTGTCATTTGCTGCTGATGCTGTGCAGGATGTAGATAAGCTGTATACAGACAATGATGCCGGCTCCTTTCCCCAAAAACAATCTGAAATTAATAATGATTTTGAATTAAAATTTGCTGATGAAGCTTCTAATTCTGATACGCATGCAGATATGCCTCTGATAGAAGAAATTAAAAATACAGAAGCAGATTTTAAATTATCTGATGATATTGAGCCGGTAGAGCTTAATAATGTTCAGTTAAATGATGTAGAAGAGCCAATGTCTGAAATATCTGAAGATTTAGAATTGTCGATTGAAGAAACTTCTGAAGATATGTTAGACGATATTGAGGCGGTGGTACCTGTTGGTACGGATGAAGAATTATCTCTAGATGTTACGGAAACAGGCGGCAATGATTTTTCATTGACAAATGACAGTACTGATGTTGATGGTAATCTTTTGCCTGAGGATGCTGACGGCAGCACTTCTGGATTGAGTTTTTCCGAGTTTGCAAGTGATATTGAAAGTATTAATAAAAAAGTTGAGGCTGCTGATACGGACGAGGATAAAGAATATGACCCCGATTATGTTCCTGATTTTGCTGCCGGAGAGTTTAAGCTTGAGGGAGAAGATGATTCCAACGAGGAGGTTCTCTCTAAAGCTGATGATACTACTGTAGAAGAACTTGACAATGAACTGGAAAAAGAACTGGGGGCGGTTGATACAGCGGTTTCTGAGCCAGCAGGAATTGATATTCAGGCAGCTATGGAAGGCTTTGTCAATAGTATGGCTCCGGATGAATCTATTGCAACTGTTCCAATTACGCCGAACAATACGGCTGAATCAAATGATGATATTGCCGGTGCATTAGACCCGGATACGGTTCCGGAAGAAGAACGTGTAGAGCAACAGCTAACGAATGGTGCCGGTGAAGTTCAAGAGCAAAATGAAGAAATTGACGAACTTTATACAGATGAAGCCTCTGAACCGGAATTTGAACATTCAGTGCCGTATAAAAAGAAAAAGAAATCGCCAGTGGGACTTCTTGGGGGAATTTTTGTTCTGCTGATTGCATTAGGCGCAGTAGGTTTTGTGAATAAAGATCTTATCTTAAGTAAAATACAAGGTTCGGCTCCGGTAGAATCTGTTCCAAGTGAACTTGCCGCAACACCTGTGGAAAAAGCTGTTGTACAGCAGCCTAAAAAGGATGAATTAGAAACAGAAGCTGAGGCTATGCTTGATGATATAGAAGAACCGGTACAATTACTTGATACATCAGTATCAATTTCAGCAATGACTGTTGATTGTGATGTTCCTTCATATATGGTAAATACACATTCCCGCCGGTATCTTGTGAAACTTGCTAAACGTATGCAGTTACAATTGAAGAATGCGCTTCTTATTGCGGGGGAACAACCGCTTGCAAACAAGATTGTAATTGATTTATCGGTGGATAAAGATGTCTTGAAATATGAAAAAATATCAAGTTCATCGGGCTCAAAGAAGGTAGATGAGATAGCTGCTTCAACAACGCAGTTAGTACTAAAAAATACACAACCGTATGCTGGTACTTTTGGTAAAAATCAGGGCGTTGTTAAGCTTGTCGTTAAATTTTAGGTTAAATTATGGATAAATTGCAAAAAACAAAATACGAAAATTTAATAATAGAAGTAATAACCCAGAACGAACGTTATCGCGGCAATGAAGATTTGCTTAAGTATATATATGATGATGTTATAACACGTCTAGGGGGAATTCTTGAGACTATAAATGACGAGACAGTTGTTAGAAGCTATATTGAAAGAATAGTTAAACTTTCAGTTATCACAACTGTTAAAAAGCGCAGTTTATTATTAACTTCTCCGTCAGCCAATCCTCCTGAAGCTGAAAATAAAAAATCATCCGGTTATTATGATGAATTGACCTTCCCGCAGGAAAACAAAGCTCTGAGAGCGGATGTTGATGCTGAACAGGAAGCAAAGCTTGCCTCAGAAATTATTGAATTGGCAGATAAATATCCGCAGAAGGAATTTATAAAACTGTATAATTTAAGATTTGTTGAAAATAAATCATTAGAGGCAATTTCTGATGAATTAAACGTATCCCAGGCGCAGGCTGCGGAGCGGTTATTTGAATTAGCCGCACTGGCAAAGAGATTATCCGGAAATGAAGTGTCCTAAATGTAAGAAAGAGATAGAAGATAATACAATAAAATGTCCGCACTGTAATACCAAAATCGGTTCGCTGTGCAAGTTTTGCGGTGCGTATAATCCTATTACCGCTTCTGTGTGTTCTTCCTGTAAATCGGAGCTTTTAAAACACTGTCCTGAGTGTAACGCGCTCAACCTTCCGGAGGCTTCTGTCTGCAGA
The DNA here is from genome assembly GCA_944323635.1 of Candidatus Gastranaerophilales bacterium. Lineage (GTDB taxonomy): Bacteria > Cyanobacteriota > Vampirovibrionia > Gastranaerophilales > Gastranaerophilaceae > CALUTH01. The sequence goes on along the minus strand of CALUTH010000017.1, from coordinate 6,422 downwards.
AAGTGCGGGTATAAATTTGTTCAGGCAGGGGATGATGATGAATTAAATAAATATGTTGAGGAGGTTCAGCCTGCAATTAAGCCTGACGGGAAAGCTATTTCGCAGCAAAAGGCGAAAAATATGCTTGTATCTGCAATTAAAGACGATGATGTTAAGGTTATTTCAATAAGCGGTGAGAGTGGTATTGGCAAAAACCTTATTTTGCGCTTTGCTGCGAATGATTTAAAAAGTTATAAATTTGTCTGGCTTCTTGGCAAATGCACGCAGATTACGCAGCTTACACCGATGGGCTTTATACAGGATGTATTGTTGACATTTTTCAATGTTAACAATTATTGTATTGACACACTTTTATTGAAACGGAATGCGGTTAAATTCTTTAAACAAGACTTTCCATCGCTCTCAAACAGTGAAATTCTTGATTTGTTAAACTTTTTGTATCCTGAAAAAACGGATTATTTTGAAAATATTTATATTAATAAAGAAAAGCACATACGTATTTTGTTAAAAGTATTTAGAACAATTATTTCCCAGATAAAAGTTTTGTTTGTGATAGATAATTTTGAGAATATGGACAGTGCTTCTTATGAGTTTTTGAAACGGTTACTTGAGTTAGAGGAAGTCCGGTCTAACTGCAAATTTATCTTTACATATATAGAACCTACGCCTGTTAGAGGTATTTTCTCGTATTCGGAATTTAAAGATAATGCGTATAAAGATATTACGATAGCGCCGCTTAAAAAGGTTCAGATTGACGCGTTTTTGCTGCAGTATAACGATTTGGATTTTTCTGCGGGAATGAAAGATGCCCTGTTTAAGATTTCTAACGGAAATCCATCTGTAATAGAGCAGGCTCTCAATTTAATGACTGATTATAAACGCCTCGGACTGGAGCCAAAGCTCCTTTCAAATATTGACCTGATTATAAGCAAGCGGCTGGAAATTCTTAAAAAAGAAGATGCAATGGTTTATAAGATTCTTATTGCCTGTGCTATCCTCGGCGTTAAGTTTTATCCTGCTGCGCTTGAAAGATTGTATAATATTGGCGGCGAATACTTGAAACTTATTCTTTCAAAACTGGTTAAACTGAATTATATAATTCCTATAAGCAATCTGTCGTTTGAGTTTAAGAGCAGCAAAATATGGAGTATAATCCTTGCTAATGTTAAACAGACGGATGATTATGACTATGTTAACCGTAATATGTTTAATCTGTTTATCAATTATAAATTATCAACCACCGCGGCACTCGGGTTTTTAGCACAAAACATGGATTTGAAGGAAGAGGCGTTTGCTATTTGGACTAAGATAATGAAATTTGCGTCATATATCGGTGATGTAAGCATTTATTTAATAGCACAAAAACAGTCTCTGCTGCTTGTTGATATGATTACACTTCCAAATGCAGAGGTTATAAAAAGAAATATTTATACGCGTTTAGGAAAATTACTTGAGAAAATTAATCCGGAACTTTCAATGGAATATTTGCCCAAAGCGCTGGACTTACTTGGTGATATGGATGTTTATCAGAGGATAGAACTCTTAGGATACCTTTCCTCTGCTGCTATGAAGGTGGGCAATTATTACGGTGCGGTAGAGTGTGCGGATGCTGTTCTTGACTTAGTACCGCCTGAAAACGAGCTTGAACGGGCACTTATTAAAACAAGAAAAGTTAAGGCTCTGAATAAAATAGGAAATGCCGGTCAGATAATAAGTCTTATTGATAATGAGATTTTGCCTGTTCTTAATAAGTATTTGAATAAAAGAGGAAATAACAAAAATATATCTCAGGAGTGCCTGTTTGAAAATTGGCTTGAAATCCATTTTGATCTTGCGGAAGCACTTGTCTGGAGTGCAAATAACAGGGGACTTGAGGTTATAAGGTTTATTTTTGATACATTAGAGAGAAACAATATTCAGGAGCACAATCTGCAGTTTAGGGGACAGCTGCTTCTGGCGCTGGCAAACAGTCTTAAGGGCAATATCAACTCTTCAAACGAAATTCTAAGTGATACTCTGGATAGACATGAGCTTGATATTGTGGATGACAAACTTATGTCATTCTGGAATTTTATCAATGTTGTAAATAAATTCCTGACCCATAAATATACAGGAATTACGGATGAGCTTTTTCAGGCGGTTACTTTTGCCAATAACGTTGGCGATAATTTTACCAAAAATATTCTAAAAACACTTCTTGCCAAGTATTTGCAGGAATGCGGCGAAAATAAAAAGGCGCTTGAAATCCTTGAAGAACAGGTGTCATATTTTGCGAAAGAGAAAATAGCAACAGGGGTTTTGCTTACCTGGTATTTAATTGCTGATACCAAACTTGTGACAAAAGGTTCCCAATTTGCTCTGGATGTAGCGACCAAAGCGCTTGATGTTGCCTGTGGCGCGAATGTTAATAATTATTACTTTATAGTACTGTTTAACAAATTGATTGGTGAAATTTATCTTGCAAAGGGCGATTTTGAGTCTGCAAAGGTTTATATCGAAAAAGGTATTCTTCTTGCAAAACAATTTGAAATGGATGATTTGCTTACGCGATTGTACATTTTGTACGGCAAATATTATCAGGAGCAGGCTATTCCTAAAACGCAGTCAAGAATAGAACATATATCAAATGCTATTAAAATGTTTCAGGCGGCAAGAGACAAGAGCGAATTACTTGAAAATCCTTATCTTAGCAAACTTGTAAAAGAAGCTTTCAGTGTGATTATATCGTTCTGCAAACTTAACGGTATAACGCTTAAGAAGAGTAATTCGTAATAAAAACTATCTGCTCTATTGATAAAAATTTTTGAGAGGGGTATATTTTAAGATAATAAGTAGTGATAGTGAGGTATGTATAAATGCTGGATATTCGTTTAATAAGAGAAAATCCCGAAAAGATAAATGAATTATTAAAGAGGAGAAATCCCGAACTTTCTGTAGATAAAGTTATAGAAATAGATGTTGAGCGCAGAAAAATTCAAACAGAGGCTGATGAACTTCGTGCGTTGAGAAAAACTGAATCCCAAAAAATCGGAGAAATGAAAAAACGCGGTGAAAATACCGATGTTGTTCAGGAAGAAGTTCGTGCAATCGGCGATAAAATTAAAGCGCTGGAAGAAAAACAGGTTGAACTTGACGAAACACAGCGTACATTGTTGTTGAATATTCCGAATATTCCCGATGAAACCACTCCGATAGGAAAATCAGAGGATGATAATGTAGAGGTTCACAGAACGGGCGAGCCTGTTAAATTTAATTTTGAATTTAAACCGCACTGGGATATAGCGGAAGCAAAAGGTATTGTTGATTTTGAACGCGGTGTAAAACTTTCTCAATCAAGATTTGTAATGTACAGAGGCAAAGGTGCAAGGTTAGAGCGTGCTATTATCGAGTTTTTCCTTGACCTGCATACTTTAGAGCACGGGTATGAAGAAATTATGCCTCCGTTTATGGCAAACTCTGCAACGATGACCGGAACAGGTCAATTGCCGAAGTTTGCGGAAGATATGTATAAATGTCAGGATGAAGATTTGTATTTGATTCCGACGGCGGAAGTGCCGGTTACAAATATTTATGCAAACGAGATTTTATCAGAGGACGATTTGCCTAAATATATGACCGCTTATACTCCGTGTTTTAGACGTGAAGCAGGTTCTGCTGGTAAAGATACGAGAGGTTTAATCAGAGTTCACCAGTTTAATAAAGTTGAAATGGTTAAACTTACAACCCCTGAGTCAAGCCCTGAGGAGCACGAAAAACTTACAAAAAATGCTGAAAGATGTCTTGAACTCTTAGGGCTTCCGTACAGAAGAGTTGCTCTTTGCACTGCTGACATCGGGTTCAGTGCAAATAAGTGTTTTGATTTGGAAGTCTGGATGCCTTCTTATAACACTTACAAAGAGATTTCAAGCTGCTCTAACTACGGTGATTATCAGGCAAGAAGGGCAAATATAAGATATAGAGACAAAGAAAGCGGCAAGACCAGATTTGTTCACACAATTAATGGTTCGGGGCTTGCGGTTGGCAGAACTTTTGCCGCTATACTGGAAAACTTCCAGCAAGAAGACGGTTCTGTGATTATTCCTGAAGTTTTGAGAAAATACACGGGATTTGATAAAATCTAAACATGAATTTAATTGAAAAATACCAAAATCTCAAAATATTGGACAAATACATCCTGCAGCAGGTTATCGGACAATTTATAATGGGTGTATTGGTATTTACGTCGATTATTTTTGCTTCGGAAGGTTTTATTACACTTATCAAGCAAATATCTACTTACGGCGTGCCGTTTAAAGTTGCTTTGATGATAATTATTCTACACCTGCCGACGGTATTTGTTATGACAATACCTATGGGTGTGCTTCTTGCCACGGTAATGACTTTAAACAACCTTAGTTTGTTATCCGAAATTACGGTTATGCGAGCCTGTGGTATTGGGCTTAACCGGATTGCAAAACCTATTTTTATTTTTGCAATAGTTATGTCGCTTGTAAGTTTTAGTATCAATGAATTTGTTGTTCCCGTTATGACCAAACAGGCAACAAATCTTGCTTTATGGGCGTTCGGGCAAAAGAATATTCCTGAGGGTAAAAATAATTTTACGTTTAAAGAACTTAAAGAACACGGAACTTTAAAACGGCTTTTTTATGTCGGACAGTGCAAAAATAAAACACTCTACAATATAACTTTGCTTGATAATTCAAAAGAGGGTACAATACAGATTTTGCAGGCGCGGGAAGGCAAGACTTCACCTGAAGGGTGGAAATTTGATAAAGGAATTATATACACGATTTCTGACGACGGTAAAATCCTTGATACTGCAATGTTTGAACAATCAGATGCGATGTTTGGTATGGATTTGTCCAAAGAAATGAATAAAAATATAGCAAATGAACATAACTTTATTCAGCTATTGAAGTATTTAAGCAAACCGGATGTTCAAAATAAACAAGAATTGAGAATAAGCCTTTATGATAAAATTGCACTTCCGTTAATGACAATTGCACTTGTTCTTATCGGTGTGCCGCTTGCAATTACACCGCCCAGAGTGCGGTATAACCGCGGATTTTTGTTTAGTATCCTGATTATTTTTGTTTATTATCTTGTCCGCGCCTTCTCAATATCTCTTGGCGAGGCGGGCACGCTGATTCCTGCAATGGCGGCATTTTTGCCTAACATTATTCTTTCTGTTGCAGGTATATTCATCTATTATAAGAAAGTGTTTACTATTAGTTAATGAATGAAAACTGTTTGATAGAGGTTATAAAAAATATAACAAAAAGCCGGTATATCGGGGATGATTGCGCATACCTACCCGATTTGGGAATAACTGTAACGCAGGATTCACTGGTTGAAGGGGTGCATTTTAACCTTGATTGGACGACCCCTTACGAATTGGGTGTGAAAGCAATCAGGGTGAATATAAGCGACATTCTTGCGTCAGGCGCGGAACCTGCTTATGCGCTTGTATCACTTTCGATGCCTTCGAAGTTTAATGATAATTTTGTAGAAGAGTTTTATAAGGGATTGAACGATGGTGGCTCTAATTTAGGGGGCTTGCCTTCCGTAGAGATTGTGGGCGGCGATTTGACCGGCGGGGATAGAGTTTTTATATCAATTTGTATGTTAGGTAAAGTTAACGGCAGGAATATCTCCTCCAGAAGTAACGCAAAATCGGGGTATAAAATTGTCGTCTGCGGAAAACACGGTTCAAGTGCTGCGGGGCTTAAACTCCTTGAAAAGGGGCAAAAAGCACCGGAAAAGTTGATACAGGCGCATATTTCTCCGCATTTATTCCCTGAATTTGCTCTGTCTGTTTCCAAAAATATTACTGAACCTTACGCGATGATGGATACATCCGACGGGCTGGGAGATGCGCTGTTTAAAATTGCCCGCGCCTCAAATGTTACGCTTAACATTGATTTTGATAAAATTCCTTATGATGAAGAAATAAAGTGTTTTAAGGACTGGGAACAGCTGGTATTATTTGGCGGCGAAGATTACGGGCTTGTTGCTGCACTGCCTGAAAGTTATATTCCGGATGATGCCGTTATCATAGGTGAGGTTTGCCCGAAGGAGAGAGTTCCGTTAATAATAAAAAAATCTGATAAAATTGTAAAATATTCCTCGGTTGAGGAGTTTACATTCAATCATTTTTCATAAAACACCATGCCCCCTGAAAATATTGCAGTACACGAACTATAGCGAAATTGCAATAGCTGAATTGTAAATTTTTGTAAAAATTTTCTTCAAATCAGTATCATGAAACGAAAAATTGTAATAACATGCCATGTAACAACTATCCCAAAATCTCCTCCAAAATTATGGAATACTTATACTGACTCCAAAAAGTCAGTTTTTTTTTATTAATTTGAATGAAAAATATTAAATATCTGTAAATACAGTTTATTTTATTTTAATTT
>CALUTH010000016.1 GCA_944323635.1 Candidatus Gastranaerophilales bacterium | reverse complement strand
ATCATAGCGGCTGACAATTCCTTTTTTTTTTTTTTTTTTATGGCATTGTCTTGCCTGTACCAATTTTCATCTTTCATATTCAAATCTTTATCAAAGTATTTTACATCATAATCTGACCCAAAGAAAGCCATGTTTGATGTACAGCAGGCATATCCGCCATTCTCCAAGGCATGAATTTTTAGTTCTTCAAAAGAGGAATTTGAATCTAATTTTCTCTTATAATCCAGCCCGATTGTGTTTGTAAGTTTTATAGTATATTTCCCTTCAGGGAAGCGATCGCCGGTATTATATTTAAAAATCAGACCATTGCCATCTTGCTTAGCATCAACTATTTCTATATTAGGCATTGTAGATGCAATTACGGTTTTAACCATATTAAGCTCTTTATCTGATAGAGGATTGTTAAATTTTACAATTTTATTATCTGTATTTTCCGGTAAAGTTTTAAACATATCAGACATACCTGTTGAACCAAAAGGTTGTTTATAAGGTGATACCGGTGAGTTTTGTTTGAAAGCCTCAAATTTACTTAGTAATTTACCGTCTTTTGAAAAAGCCAGGGTTTCTACTTTATCGTCATTTTTATAAATAAGATTGAAATTACCGTTTCTTAACCTGTCAATTTTGAAACTATGACTGTCAAAGAGGTCATACTTTCCACTATATCCGCCATTTTTATCAGCCTTCATTTTATATTTGCCATCAATAACAAAACCGTTAGACATAGCCTCTACCTGTTTAAATTTTCCGTCATTTATGTATGGCAGAGCCTGAAAAATTGCTACCTGATAGGTTCGGTTATTACTAAACGGAAAAAATTGAGAAATATCTACAGGAAATATTCCATTATCATGCAGCATATCTATATTAGAGGAATTAATTGATGTAACACCGTTTGCAGAGTTGATTTGAAGATTAACATCTTTACCGGTAGACACAGTGTCAGGAACAGATATACTGCTCATGGGGGTTGCCTGTAACATAGTCCTTTGCAGAGAATCAACCAGCGCTAAAGATTTTTCAACATTAGCAAACATTGAGTCAGGAGAGGACATATATACCCCCTGTAACATGTTCTCTTGCAAAGACTCAACAATCTCCATTGTTTTTTCAAATATATCTTGTTCGGGAGATTTCTGAATAGAGCAGGATGTTAGCCCTGCTGCAAGTGCAGCAGGCAAAACCAGTTTTTTAGAGTACTTTTGTACTGTATTCATCATTTGAGTTGAAACTACTTTCATAAATATAAACCTTTCTTTATAACATTGTGTTTGCTATAAGACACACACAAAAAAAAAATTGCCCTTTTCGGACAATATTATAACGAAATGTAAAGAAAAATTTACAAATAGCGTACAATCACACGTTTGAAATACTTATCCTCAAGTATTTTTGCCATCTTTTTAATGATATTTTTTCTAATCTCAATTTCAATCGGCAAGTTCGGGTCATAGTGCGCCTGGTTAAGTTTTGCTCCGACCATAAACTCTATATAATCACTCTGCAGTAGGAAATCCATTAATTCATACGCCGCATCGGATTCTTTACCTTTAAAACCGTTTTCTAAGTATTCAACCGTACGGGTCAAAGTCAATATTCCTTCCGTAACCAGATCAACACCTTCCATATGGGAAACAGCAGGGAGTTTACCGAAACTTCCGCTCAAATCCGTATATACAGGAATATTCAATTCCCTTGATATAAGGTTTGCAGTAGTTCCGCCGCAGATTGCCTTTTTGCAGTCCGAATTATAAAACTCAAATGCGTACTCTCTATCCTTTTCCATATGATAAGGAGGTCCTGTAAAAATAAGCGCTTTCCTCGGCGTGCGGTAGTGAATTACACAGCAGGAAGTATCGTCCTTAGCGTGTCTGTCAACCTCGGTATTAATCGCCAGACGCACAATCGCTCTCGATAGTTCACGGCTTGTAATATCCGGATTTTCATTAATCCTGTCTAAAAGGCATTTAATAAGTCCGCTCCGTCTTAAGCCGAGTTTAAGGTTAGGGTTGCCAAGTCCTGCCTGCGTTACCCCGTCAGAACAAAATATTAATCTGTCACCGAGCTTAAGTTTTAGATGGTAAATATGCATGTGCCGGTTTGTAAAGGTTTCTGAATCAATTACCGTAAACTCCGGTTCGACCACCTTCCCGTCGCTTATATAAACAAACGGAGGGTTTCCTTCCTCTACTATTTTAACCTCGCCATCCTCGCTGCACACGGCAACAGAGAAAGTTGAATAACTTATTTTTCTTACCTTGCATACAGGAAGTGCGTTCATAACGACTTCACAGGTGCGTTTTATATCTTTTCCCGCCTCTACAAATTTTAAAAGCATTGTAGCCGTCATTGAGGCAAGAATATCCGCCTTAATCCCGCTGCCAAGCCCATCCGAAAGGACAGCAATAAGTTCGCCGCGTTCAGGATAGCGTTTTGACATAAAACAGTCGCCAAAAGCATTTTGTCCGTATTTCTTTTCCTGTGAGCAGTCAATATCAATAAACATTACTGCTCCTTCTTATCTTTTGATGTGTCATAATCTTCCGCAATAGTGCTTAACAGAAGTTCCGTTTCTACCATGTGTTCACCAAGCAGTGATGCAATTTCCTGAACGATAGCAATGTTTTTGGAGATAACTTCCTGCGCGCGGTGTGCAATCTGTTCTCTACCGAGTTCCGATTGTGTAACATCAGTAATAACAGCACCTACCAGTTCATTTTTTTCAATAGAAAACGCCGTAATATCGTAGAGTTTATCTTTAACCGGATAGCGTTCTTTATGAACATCCTGCGAAGTTTTCAGAGTTTGTTTAAAGATGTCTGAAAAGTCTACAATTCTGTCTATGCAGGCACCGTTTACCCCCTCGGGGCGTTCCGCAAAAACTTCGTACATATCACCGCAAAACATTTTCATAAACGACTGGTTAGATTCAACAATTTTTAAATCGCTGTCCACCATAACAATCGCAGACGGCATACACCGAAGCATTGCGGCTGCCTTCCTCATTGCAATCTTACGCATATAAGACACACACATTGAAGGCTCCGCATCTCCTGCAAGCATTGCTGCAGCAAGTTCGCGGCAGGTGTTATACCCGCAGCCGCCGCAGTTTAATTCGTCCTCTTCCGTGTGTTTACCGATTTTTCTTAATGTATCAACAATTTTTTCGTTACTGAAAGTCGGATGTTCAAGTTCTTTTGTTTTATACTCTTCCTCCGCAACAGTCTTTGGCTCTTTCGGAATTTCCTCACGCTCTCTGACTTTTGACAAAATATCGGATACGCGCAGGATTTCCGGTTTTTTAGAGGAACTGCAAGGTCCTGCCAGACACCCGCCGTTACATGCAAGCGCCTCAATAAATATTTTTTTATTAAGTGTGTCCGGATTAAGTCCCGCAAGCGCCTTTTCAAGGTTTTCTATAGAACTTATATTCAACAATTGGACACCGTCGTCACCGCCGCCTTTTTTAATGGTTTCATTCATTCCGCCCTCTACCGCGTAAAGCGAACCTTCATAAGCAGATTCAGGAACAAAAAACTCATTACTGTTAAATTCAATCGATTGAGTAGAGCCAAACTCTTCTGTTACCCAGAGTTTAAGTTCCTCAAAGGTTAAGGAAGCGCTTATTAAATCAGGATGTCTGTCAGATTCATTTTTCTTCGCAATACAAGGTCCTATAAACACTACAGCGATTTGCTTGCCATACATTTCTTTAAGCATTTTGGCATGCGTTAAAGCCGGAGAGGCAATCGGAACAATGTTTTTTATAAATCTCGGATTATAAAGCCTTATATAGTCAACAACAACAGGACAGGCGGACGATATAAACAATCCGCTGTCATGCTGCGCCATTATCTTACTTGTTTCAATAGAAACTTCCTGTGCACCGAGCGCCGTTTCACTTACGTGTGAAAATCCGAGTTTTTTAAGTATTGAAATCATTTTTTCGGGGCTGTGTTCAAAAATACCCGCCCAGCTCGGCGCAAGCGAAACATAAACTTCTTTCTGCGCCCTGAATAAGTTTTTAACCTTTTCAATATCGTTTCTTACGCGTTTAGCGCTACTCGGGCAGGTCTTAACACAATGCCCGCACGCTATACACTTATCCGGCATAACAGAGGCGTGCCCGTCCTGAATTTTTATAGCTTTAACATGACATTCCCGCACGCATTTATAACAGTCGTGGCACTCGTTATTCAACGTATATACCGGATACAGTTTGTCCATATAATTACCCCTTTTATTTTTACTAAAAACCGCAAAATATACTAAGAGTTAGTAACAGTTTGTTCGTCTCTTATTTTGTCCAATATTTCTTTCAACTTAACGGCTGTCATATTGTTATAAACAGTTCCGTTAATAATAATATTCGGTCCGTCCGCGCAGCGCCCCTCACAGCGGGAGCCGGATATTTCAACCTTCGCATCAAGATTATTTAATCTGATGTAATCTTCTATATAATTTAAGTGATCCTCATTGCCTCTTGCATAACACGCACTTCCAAGGCATACAACTATATTAATTTCTTTACTCATCTGTTTCCAATACCATATTTTACTTAATAGTATAGAGCATTAACAAACTAAAAGCAACACGCCCGAAAAGGGACTTATATACAACTTTACGCCAAATACACTCGAAATATAGATATAACGTCATTCTGAACTTGTTTCCACAGCTGTCCATGATAAATTTAAGTTTTATTTTTCTACTTTTTCTACAGTTTCTTAACGAAACAATTACAAGCCTCGTTCTGTCTTGCTCGGCGGCGATAAACGGGTCTGCATGGCAAGTCTCATCGCCTTGACCGTTCCGCCCTCTGCCGCCTCACGCTGTCTGAGCAAAGCGAGTTAACGAGGCTCAGGTTGAGTTTAGAAAGGGGTAAATGAAGGGTGGAACTTCTGCTTTCTTTGTCCAAGTTTCTTTCTTTTGTCATCGCAAAACAAAGCGGATTGCGAGCAGAACGACCGCTTTGCAGAGGGTGAAAGCGTGAGCGTACCCGTTTATCGCAAAGCGGTCAAGACAGGCTGGAGGGCAAAACGTGAGTTTTTGCCCGTAACGCCGTTTAACGCGAGCAATCCAAGACAAGAAAGAAACTTGGTGCGGGGGGCGGGGGTGCATAGCCCCCGATAAAATTATTGTTTTAATATTTTTCTAAAGTACTCGTTTCATTGTTATATTGAATAATTAATATAAAATTATTCGGACAATGGTGGAACTTGGTTCGGAATCTTACCGGTAGTAAGACCCTGAAGCGCGAACGAGCAGAGAGCGGAGGGCAAAGCGTGAGCCTTTGCCCGTAGACTCGTTTAACGCGAGTGAGCAAGAACCAAGTTCAGGGTGACAATTTTAACCTTTTTAGTGTAAAATGAACTATAAATCCCCCGAAAATTTTAGTATAAATAAATGAAATCCGTTCTCCCATGCGAAATTTTATTTGATTTTGCCTGAAAATTGTGACATAATTTAATTAAATTCGGTGTTATTTAAACAAAGGAGAATATATGCCCACACTAACGAGAGACCATTCAGACTGGGTCAAGGTAGACAGCATCATTGAGAGTTATGATGCTAAAAAATCAAACCTTATTGCTATTCTGCAAAAGGTTCAGGAAGAATTCCGCTACCTGCCCGAAGACATCCTCACCTATATAGGTACTAAAATAGAAGGATTGTCACCTGCTACAGTTTACGGTGTAGCAACTTTTTATGCACAGTTTTCACTTGAACCCAAGGGAAAATATATTATTAAGTGCTGTGACGGAACCGCCTGCCACGTGCGCGGGTCTATGCCGGTTTATACTTCGCTCAAACAACGTTTCGGACTGGAGGACGGTACGTTTACTTCAAAAGACGGGCTGTTCACTCTTGAAACAGTAAGCTGTCTCGGCGCCTGCGGACTTGCACCTGTTGTTGTAATCAATGACAAGGTTTATCCGCAAATGACCACTGACGCAATGAAAATCATCATTGATACAATCTTAGATGAAGAACACAGCGCACAATAATTAATTTTTCACACTAAAATTATAAGGACACAAATATGGGAACAAATACAATAAATATAAATATTCAGGAAGAACAACAGCGTGCAGAAGAGAGTATAAAAGCTCAAGGGCTGCGCGTTCTTGTATGTAACGGAACAGGTTGTATAGCAAACGGTTCAAATGACGTAATTGCAAAGTTTAAAGAGTTAGGGGCAGATGTTTCAATTCTCACCCAGCATGATAAAGTAACAATCGTACCTACAGGATGCCACGGTTTTTGTGAACAGGGTGTTCTGGTTATTATTCCGGATTTAAATATTACTTATGTAAAAGTTAAACCGGAGGATGTTGAAGAAATCGTTGACAGCCACATAAGACAGGGAAAACCGGTTGAAAGACTTTTATACACCTCGCCGAGAACCGGTGAAAAAGTTTATAAAAACGAAGATATTGAATTTTATGCAAGACAGTCAAGAACAACACTTAAAAACTGCGGTGAAATGAACGCTGAATGTATTGACGAGGCCATTGCAAAACATGCTTACGAGGCGCTTGCAAAAGTACTTCAGGAAAATAATCCGGAAGCTGTAATTCAGGAAATCGAAAAATCCGGCTTAAGAGGCAGAGGCGGCGGCGGTTTTCCGACCGGCAGAAAATGGAGATTTACAGCAGCAAACAGAGGCGGAAAATCATACGTTGTTTGTAACGGCGATGAAGGCGACCCGGGCGCATTTATGGACAGAAGTGTTATGGAAGGCGACCCGCATAAACTCCTTGAAGGAATGGCAATCGCAGGTTTTGCAATCGGGTCTGATGAGGCCTACATCTATGTTAGGGCTGAATACCCGCTTGCCATCAAACGTTTGAGAATTGCAATCAAACAGGCTGAAGAACGCGGATTTTTAGGTAAAAACATTATGGGAACGGATTTCAATTTTGAAATCCATATTAAAGAAGGTGCCGGCGCATTTGTTTGCGGTGAAGAAACCGCACTTATGGCATCAATTGAAGGCGAACGCGGTATGCCGAGACCGAAACCGCCATTTCCGGCAAACAAAGGTTTATTTGGCAGACCGACACTCATTAACAATGTTGAAACATTGGCAAACGTACCCGACATAATAAGAAAGGGCGCAGACTGGTTTAGTTCATTTGGAACGGAAACCTCAAAAGGTACAAAAACCTTTGCGCTGACCGGTGAAGTTAACAATACCGGCTTAATAGAAGTACCGATGGGCACAACCCTCCGCGAAATCATATTTGATATAGGCGGCGGTATCAGAAACGGTAAAAAGTTCAAAGCCGCACAGATCGGCGGCCCTTCCGGCGGATGTCTTACGGAAGAACACTTAGACCTGCCTATGGATTATGACAGCCTTATTAAAGCAGGTGCAATGGTAGGCTCCGGCGGACTTGTTGTTATGAACGAAGATACCTGTATCGTAGAGGTTGCGCGTTTCTTTATGCACTTTACCCAGAGCGAAAGCTGCGGAAAATGCGTTCCGTGCCGCGAAGGTACAAAAAATATGCTTAAAATCCTTGAAAAAATTGTCCGCGGTCAAGGTGAAATGAAAGACCTTGATACACTAGAAGAACTTGCTTATGCAGTAAAAGAAGGTTCTTTGTGCGGGCTCGGCAAGACAGCTCCAAACCCTGTTTTGTCAACTCTTAAATACTTTAGAGATGAATATGTTGCACACATAAAAGAAAAACGCTGTCCGGCAGGAGTTTGCTCAGCACTCAAAGTTATTAAAATTGACGAGGCGCTTTGCAAAGGTTGTACAAAATGTGCAAGAACCTGCCCTGTAGGCGCTATCAGCGGAACAGTAAAAAATCCGCATAAAATTGACCAGTCAAAATGTATTAAATGCGGTGCATGTGTTGCAGCTTGCCCGTTTAAGGCTATTAAACAGGCTTAGAAAGGATTATTAATTATGGCAAATACCTTATTTATAAACGGAAAAGAATGTGAATATACTGACGAACCTAATTTACTTGAGGTTATCAGAAACAACGGGTTTAATGTTCCTACGTTCTGTTACAGACCCGATTTAACCCAGTTTGGTGCGTGCAGAATGTGCGTTGTAGAAATTGAAGGCAGAGGGATTCAATCTTCCTGTACAATGCCACCCGAACCGGGGTTAAGAATCTATACAAACACAGAGAGGACAAGAAGAATAAGAAAAATTGTTCTTGAACTTCTGCTTGCAAACCACGACAGAGAATGTACAACCTGCGATAAGTCCGGCAAATGCGAACTTCAGCAATACGCAGAAGAATACGGGATCAAAAATATCAGATTCGCACAGAAAAAAGATAACGAATACTTACCGATAGATCGTGACAACCCGTCAATTGTACGCGACCCGAACAAATGTATTCTCTGCGGCGCGTGCGTACGTGCTTGCAGCGAGTTTCAGGGGCACAGCGTTTTAGGCTTTGCAAACAGAGGGTCAAAAACTGTTGTACAGCCGATTGCAGGAAAACACTTATCAGAAGTTGACTGTGTATACTGCGGTCAATGTCAGGCAGTCTGCCCGACAGGAGCTTTAACCATAAAATCCGACGTTGAAACAGTTTGGAGTATCGTTACAGACAAAGAAAAGAAAACAGCAGTACAAATAGCCCCGTCGGTAAGGGTTGCATTAGGCGAAGAATTTAATCTGCACCCGGGCGATAACGTTATCGGCAAACTCAATGCGGCATTAAGAAAAATCGGATTTGACCTTGTTTTTGATACAAACTTTGCTGCCGATCTTACCATTATGGAAGAGGCAACCGAGTTTATTGAAAGATTAAACAGTGGTCAAAACCTCCCGATATTTACTTCCTGCTGTCCTGCATGGGTTAGATATTTAGAAACCCAGCACCCTGAATTATTACATCATCTTTCCTCCTGTAAATCACCGGAAGGGATGATGTCTCCGCTATTAAAAGAACTTGTACCCAAGTACTTTAACGGATTTACAAAAGAAAATCTTTACGTAATATCCATAATGCCTTGTACAGCAAAGAAAGCAGAAATCAAACGTCCGCAGCTTATGAGAGACGGGCGTCAGGAAACCGACTTTGTTCTCACGACACAGGAAATTGCAAGGATGATAAAGAGTGCAGGACTTAACCTTGCTGAAATCGAACCTGAAGAAAACGACTCGCCGTTCGGATTATACACCGGGGCAGGAACCATTTTCGGCGCATCAGGCGGTGTTGCTGAAGCGGCAGTAAGAACGGCTTACGAATTTGTAACCGGCGACAAACTTGAAAACCTTGATTTTCAACCGCTAAGAGGGGTTGATGCACACTCAAGAACAAAAGATGCGGTTATTGATATTAAAGGCACACCTGTTAAAGTTCGTGTTGTATCAACACTTAAAGAGGCTGAAAAATCATTAAAAGAAATTATTGACGGTAAAGCAGATTTTCAAATGCTTGAAGTAATGGCTTGTCCGGGCGGCTGTATAAACGGCGGCGGACAGCCGAGAAGCTGCGATAATGTAAAAATTAAAGAAGAGCGTGCAGCGGGACTCTATAAAGAAGATTCAGAACTGCCGTACAGAAAATCGCACGAAAACCCTGACATTCAAAAACTCTACAATGAGTTTCTTGAAAAACCGGGTTCTCATATAGCGCATGACCTTCTTCATACGCACTACAAAAATCTTTTTGAAAACTCTTACAAAGACTTAAAAAGATAGTTTGTAAAAAACGGTTAAAAAGCGTCGCAGAAATATCTCCGCGGCGTTTTCTTTTGTTATTTTTCAAGTAAAATTTTTATACTTACAGTTGAGAAATTTTGTTTGTTATATTTATCTTCAAGGCGTTTTTGAGTTGTTTCATCCGGATAAACGGATTGATGCCAGTCACGAAACTCCAAAATTTTAAACTCCGTATCTTCAATAAATCTTTTGTAATCATCATAAAACAACCTGTTTAAAAAAGTTGAATAGAATATATTTCTGCTGACCTTCTCCGCGATAATCTCACTGTATTCCTTTAAAAGCATGGTCTTTATTTCTTCTTCCGTATACAAAAGATGCGCCCATGGTTCAAGTTTTATATTATTAAAATCTATCAATTCGGTATCTGAGACTCTACACCAGACATGATGACCTTTGTAACAAGACCAGATTGGTCCGAAGAGTGCGGAGAGTTTACCGCCGGCTGTAAGGATTGAATACATGTTATTTAAAGCCTTATCAAAACCGGTTATATGCTCAAAACTGTTTGTAGCAAATATAAAATCAACAGGAATATCAGGTTTAAAATCCAAAACGGATTCAGGATACAAGCGGTAACAGCCATCAGATGAGGAATAATAATTTTCAATCCGCGGGTCAACACAATACCAGCTTTTGACTTCCAGCGCCCTCGTTATTTCATACGGAGTTTGCCCGCCGACTTCTAAGACACATTTACCTTTAAACAGCCCGCCTTCGGTACAAACATTTATATGATTTTGCTGCCATACAGGCAGCGTTTTTAGTAGGTCTTGTAACACATGCGCCATTTAATTAATCCTTACAGCATCATAACCTTCAGCCTTAAGTACCTCTACAACCATTGTATCAGGAAGGGTATCAGCGCAGGAAATCTCTGCGGTTTTATCTTCAAGACTAACAGTTACACTATTAACACCGCCCAGTGCAAAAATTGTTTTCTCAACACGAGCCTGACAACGCACACACATCATACCATCAACTTTAAACCGTCTGATTGACATTTCTTTACCTCCATTCGTTATCTTATTTGCAGTATTTATTTCTTCTTTGGGTTTTATAGTATTTTTATTTTTGAAAAATCTAAGTCGCAAAGCATTCAGTACAACCGACACAGAACTGAAACTCATAGCAGCGGCGGCAATCATCGGGGTTAAAGTAATGCCGGATACAGGGAACAAAATTCCCGCAGCAATCGGAATACCCAGAATATTATAAAAGAATGCCCAGAAAAGATTTTCTTTAATATTTCTAATAACCGCGTTACTTAAAGTTATAGCAAAGACCGCATCATCAAGAGAATTTTTCATAAGAATAATATCAGCCGTTTCAACAGCGACATCAGTACCTGCACCAATTGCAGCACCAATATCCGCCCGAACGAGTGCAGGAGCATCGTTTACCCCGTCGCCTATCATCATTACTTTATGTCCTGATTCCTGTAACTGCCGGATTATTCTGTCCTTATCCTGCGGAAGAAGTTCTGAGTAGCACTCTTCTATCCCGACGGCTTTACATACTGCATCCGCAGATGATTTATTATCACCTGTTAATAAAACAGTACGCAACCCGAGTTTATGAAGCTCCTCGACAGAAACCTTAGAAGTTTCCCTAATACCGTCCGTAAGGGTAATCAAACCAAGCAAAGCCTTGTCACCAGAAACCCAGATAAGAGTTTTGGCATCTTTTGAATATTTTTCATCCAAATCCGCCGGAATACTGTCATTAGAAACACCATTTTTTATAATATAATCTTTTTTACCCGCAAAATATCTTTTCCCGTTCACAACAGCGGAAACGCCCATGCCTGACGTGATTTCTATGGTCGAAGCGGGCGTAAATTCTATATTATTCTGTCTTGCGTACTCAACGACCGCGGATGCCAGAGGATGTTCACTGTTCGCCTCGACAGCCGCAGCAACAGACAAAAGTGTGTTTTTATCAACGTTTTCAGACGGTACTACATCACAAACAACAGGCTCACCGAGTGTGACCGTACCTGTTTTATCCAGCGCAACCGTATCAATTGAATGTAATACTTCAAGTACCTCCGCCGACTTAATCAAAACCCCGTGTTCTGCGGCTTTTCCTATTCCAACAACAATGGCAACCGGCGTTGCCAATCCCAGAGCGCACGGGCAGGATATTACAAGAACCGAGACGGCACAATTAAGAGCAAATTCAAATGATTGACCGAGTATTAACCAGACAACCGCAGTAATCAGAGAAATTAAAAGAACTACAGGGACAAAAACCCCGCTTACCTTATCCGCAACACGTGCAATAGGCGCCTTAGTCGCCCCTGCATCATCGACAAGTCTTATAATCTGAGCAAAGACCGTATCATCCCCGACTTTTTGAGCCCTGAATTTGAAACTTCCGTTCTTATTTATTGTTACGGATATAACATTATCGCCAGCCGATTTTTCTACAAGCCTGCTCTCTCCTGTTATTGCGGACTCATCAACATACCCCTTACCTTCTATAATTACACCATCAGCCGGAATAATCTGCCCCGGTTTTATAACAACAATATCACCTATTTTTATTTCCTCAACGGGAACAATTGTTTCAACACCGTCAGCAATTACTGTTGCCGTTTTAGGGGACAAGTCTATAAGTCCGCCCAATATATCGGAAGTTTTGTTTTTTGAAACGGTTTCAAGATACTTGCCGACAGTAACCAGCGTCAAAATCGTTGCCGCAGACTCAAGATAAAGAAAATGAGAGTATTTGTAAATTGCAGCCGCATCACCGCAAATTAACGTCCCCGCAATTTGAGTTATAACCCAGAGCCCGTACAAATACGCCGCAAGAGCACCGATTGAAACAAGGGTATCCATATTAGGATTTTTTTGAAACAAAGCCCGAAATCCCGATATAAAAAAATGTTTATTTATAACAATAACAACAGTAGTAAGTATAAACTGTAAAATTACAGAGAGGATAACATTTCCGCCCAAATCTGCAAACGGAAGATTAAACATACTTCCCATAGAAATATACATAAGCGGAACAAGAAGAATAACGGACGATATAAGCCGAAACTTCATAGAAGCAACAGTTTCTGCCGTCAATTGCCGTCTTCTATTCCATTCTCCTCTAAACCCGCGGGAAAAATCTTTACTTGCACCGGTTTCATTATTTTCCCCTGCCTGCTCATTCAATTCTGCTCCATAGCCGGCTTTTTTAACGGCATCAATAATTTGAAGCTCAGTAACCATATCGGGATTGTACTCTACTTTCATACTGCCAGAAAGTATATTTACATTTACCCCCTTTACCCCGTCAAGTTTTAGTACCGCCTCTCTTACGTGTTTTTCACACACAGCGCACGACATCCCCGTTACAATAAATTTGCTGCTCTTCATCATACCTGTAATTATTGCAGGAAGAAGGGTGATTATCAAGTTCTACTCTTCACCCAAAAATCTGCGCCACCTGCTGCTCAGATTTGACCTGTTTTGTAATATTCCGCCAATATCAACATTCTTAAAGTCCTCATTTTTAAGGGGGGATTTACTAATATAAGCATCCTCTACAATAGTCTTAAGGTCTCCAAGGTTAACAATTTGAGAATTACTCATATATGCGTTCCCGCCAATACGTTGAAGCACACCAAGATTAGTTATAAGTGAACCTGTAAAAATGGCATCACCTTCTATCGTTATAAGATTGCCCAAATTGTTCACCTGCGAGTTACTAAAATCTGTATTCCCGTTTATCGTCTCTAAACTTCCCAGAGCCGTAATTTTTGTATCCCTAAAATTAGCACCGCCACCGATTGATTTAAGATTACCAGTATCGAGGATTTGAGAGGCGCCAAAATTTGCATATCCTCCTATTGTTTCAAGTTTATTCAGACTTTGAAACAATGAGTTTATAAAGTTTCCATCTCCGCCGATAGATTTAAGGCTTCCAAGACTTGTTATTTCTGAATCAGAAAAATCCGCATCCTTCCCTATCGTTTCTAAATTTCCGAGAGTTACAAATTTAGTATTTTTAAAATTAGCATCTCCGCCGATTATCTTCAGGTTTCCGAGATTAAGAATTTGAGAGTCCGCGAAATTTGCATCACCACCAATATACTCAAGATTTTTCAGATTTGTTATTTTAGAGTTTGAAAAAACGGCATCCCCGCCAATTTTCTCAAGAAGTCCGATACACTCAACCGACCTTCCAAACCCGGCATTTTTTCCTATTGATCTCAGTTTTCCTAAGGAACTTATGTCACATAATCTAAAATCGGCAGCACCGCCAATCACCGCAAGATTGTTTAAACTTGTCATCTGAGAATGTTTAAAATCAGCATCTCCGCCAATTGTTTCCAAATCTCCTAAATCAGTTACTGCTGAACGCGTAAAATTTGCATTGCCGCCAATGTATTTGAGCTTACCCAGTTTTTGAATTTGTGAGAGTTCAAAGGTTACATTCCCGCCGATTGTCTGTAATTCCCCCAAATCAGTTACGTTAGAACGGTAAAAAGCTGCATCCCCGCCAATAGATTTCAAGTTACCAAGATTAGCGACCGGTGAATGATAAAATTCTGCATTTTTTCCAATTATCTCAAGCTTCCCCAGACTGCCTAAAGAAGAATAACTAAAATCAGCGCTGCCATATATTGCCTTAAGAGCTCCAAGATTAGTAACTTTAGAGTGGACAAAATTTGCTTTATCATTAATAACTTTGATTTTTTCAAACAGTCTGTTTTCATTTATCCCTAAGTCAGCAAAAGTACACCCGGATAACGGCTGTTGATAACCAGATATTGTGAGCAGCCCGTCTTTGTCCTGTTCAACCTCTACATAAAAATATTCTAAAATAGATTTTACATCATTTTCCTCTATTACAGATTTTAAATCTTTTCTTATTCCGTCGATTTTTTCTTTTACTTTTTTAGCCTCAGCAATTTCCGCATCCGCCTTTTCCCCCGTACGAAAACGATTTTCATTAACATGTTTTTCTACAATACCTAAATAATTAACAGGAATTTTACTATCATTGTTTTCGCCCTGTATTTCCTGAATTACATTCCATACAAACCTGACGCCAAGTTTAGGCTGACCGTTCTCAAGATAAATATGAAAATCTCCTTGCATTAAGTACGGTTCAGCATTATACGATTTTGTACACCAGTTTTTATGAGAGAGTGCCTGCAATTTTTTGACATTCGCGTCAAAATTATGCGGGTCATGTTCCTTAGACGGAATAACCACCCATTTTGTATCTGCTTCTCCATGCCGGGTCTCTTCTAAATACGAAGAATTCAATTTTGTCTGATAGATTTTATTAAAATCAAACCCTTCCTTTGGGTTTTGTCTCGTATTTTTATCAATCTCTGCTATACAATCCGCAAGAACCCCTTTGTTTAAAACAGGAGGAATTTTATCGTTATCGGGTTTTAAATTTTTTGTTACTGCACTCAAAACTAAGAGACTTATACCGCCAATATACGCAGTATTTTCATTAAGAACATAATCAGCCCATTCTTTAAGGAGTGTTTTCCTTTGTGCACGGGTTTCTTTATAACGTCCGCCATAGTCTTTCTCTGCAATTGCCTGTGCTTGATTTTTTGCCCAGTTTTGAAAGTCATTCAATGATTTAAATTTTTCAATAGGGGCTTTAAACCTTTCGACAATAGCATAAGCAATACCCTCAAACTGATTCTTTTTCATCGCGGAAAATGAAACAGTATCCTCTTTGAGCACAGTCGAAGACTGACTATGATTTTGCCATTTGTTTGTCTTTCCGCCATATTTATAATTTATTCGGGGGAATATAATTTGCATATTCACTTCTAAAATCCCTGAATATAAAATTTTGCCTAATTGTTACAAATTATTAAAATTCGCATGATATTTTTCATATTTAGTACATAAAAATCCTCCTACCGGTTCTCCAATACGGTAATACAATATCCTGATTTAAAAAATATTATTATTTCTATGAAAAATATAAATATTTTAATAATTTTATGTACGGTAATAACAGGTCAATATGTTTATTGTAATGAAATAATAGTAGATGACTTTGATACGCTTATAAATACCCAGTATCAAGCCGGTGATGTATTAACCTTTACCAGGGGCTTTTCATCTGAAAGCGATATTGGCAATATCTTTCCGAATATCAATAATATAACTATCGAAGGAAATAATTTTATAATCAACGGAGATGATGAATACAGCGGTTTTATAGTAAATAGTCAGGCAGATTTTAATCAATTAGATTTAAGTCACTGCAAAGGTCAGACAGTAAATAATTCCAGCTATGCTGGCGGAATACTTAACAATGGTGGGAATGTCCATGTAACATACGCCGCACTAAGCGAAAATTTTGCCGATGCTGCCGGATTAAATTTCAGCTATGGAGGCGCACTATACAATACTAATGGCGGATATACAGATATTAACACCGTACTTTTTGACGGGAATCATACAAGCGGCGGCTTATCAACAGGCGGTGCAGTTTCAAACGGGGCATATAATAATAATGATGCAAACATGGATATCTACAATTCAATCTTTCAGAACAATACAACACACGCATCTGTTAACTCTGAAGGCGGTGCTATTTTTAATAGCGGAGAAGCAAATATTTCAACTACAACATTCCGCAGTAATTCAGCAATAGGAGATGCTCAAGCAATAGTTGCCGGAGGTGCCATTTATAATTCCGGAGATATGAAAATTGACAATGTCCGTTTTTTCGATAACGCAGCAGGCAACGGGAATCCGGTATTTGGAACCGGCGGTGCAATTTATAATACTGGAACTCTTGATATAAATAATTCTACATTTGAAGGTAACAAGGTAAACTCAATCGGGGTAAGCGAAGGGGGTGCTATTTACAACAATACCGGCGCAACACTTACCGTAAAAAACTCTGTATTTCAAAATAATTCCACAAACGATTCAATTGCAGGCGAAGGCGGAGCCATTTATAATACAGGAAATTTGATTGTTGAAAATTCAACCTTCCAAAATAACTATCAAGAGGATAGCAATAAAAACGACATTTATAATTCCTCTACAGGCAGTATTGAGTTCTCCGGTGAAGGAACAACAAATATCTTAAGCGGACTGGACGGTTCAGGAAATGTAACTAAAACAGGAGACGGAATATTAAATATAGGAGGGACTAACAACAACTACAACGGTAATTTTACCTTTACCGGAGGCACAGTAAATCTACTTGCTGATAGTTCATATTTTAATGCTGCAGCTACATATTTCGGTAACAATATTAATTTTAACATTCAAAATAAAGAAATTAACAATATCAATTTTGGAGATCTAACATTAAGCGGTCGTACAAACTTAAGTGTTGATATGAATTTAAACACTAATATAATGGATACGATTTCAGCAAATTCATTATCCGGAGCAGGAGAGCTTTTTGTTTCATCAATCGGAATAGAAGGTATCCCCAAAAGTACATACATTTCAATACCGTTTGCTAATTCCGTTCTTAAAGATGATGTATCCTATACACCGGGGGTTTTAAACACTCCAATATATGAATATAATGTCAGGTACAACAACTCTAACGGAAATTTTGAACTTACAAGAGGTGGTTTTAATTCGGGTATCTTTTCTTCACAGGTTGCAACACAGCTTGCCGGATACTTAACTCAAATTGATACTTACAAAAATATTTTTTCAAACCTTGATATGGTTATGATTTCACCTCCAGGAGAGGCAAAAATAGGGTACATAAATAAAACAGCCTCAACAAACCCGAATTTTACGTATTCACCTTTTCAAATACCGGAGCAGAGAGCCGGTATATGGTTTAAGCCCTATACTACATTTGAATCAGTAAGACTCAAAAATGGTCCAAAAGTTTCTAATGTAAGTTACGGAAGTCTACTTGGCATAGAAAGCGGTTTAACTGAACTAAAGAATGGATGGTATGGGCTATACGGACTTTACGCTTCATATAACGGTTCACATCAGGCTTTTAACGGTAATGACATTTATAATAACGGCGGACTTCTGGGGATTGATGCCGTATTTTATAAAGGCAATTTTTTCAGTGCCTGGACTATTGATGCAGGTGCAAATGCCTCGGAAGCAACAACAACTCTTGGAAGAGAAAATTTTGCAATGATTATGGCAGGAATTGCACAAAAAACCGGTTACAATATAGAAACATTTGAACGTCGTCTTATTATTCAACCAAGTATTTTAACCTCGTACACATTTGTAAATACTTTTAACCACAAAGGGGTACAAAACGTAAATATAAATACACGCCCATTAAACGCTCTTCAAGTAGAGCCAGGGATTAAATTAATTGCAAATTGTAAAAAATACCTGCAGCCTTACATTCAAGTTTCAATGGTTTGGAACTTAATAGACAGCGCAAAATTCAGAGCAGACGATGTATTTCTGCCAAACTTAACCGTAAAACCATTTGTCCAGTATGGAATCGGTGTTCAAAAAAGATACGGGGAAAGGATTACGGGCTTTCTAGAAGCTATGATAAGAAACGGCGGAAGGCAGGGTGTCGCGTTACAATTCGGTTTAAGAATAAGTATTTAAGCAACATGTCCGAGCTGGTAGCCTATGACATTTATGGATTTCTTTTCTCCTTTATCTTATACTATAAGTATGTTAAGGGCAGATTTACATATACACAGCAGCTATTCGGACGGAAGTGACAATCTTGATGAACTTGCCGTAAAAATTAAAAAGGCAGGACTTGATATTATCGCGCTTACAGACCACGACACAACGGATGGAGTTCTGGAGTTTGAAAAACTGCTGCCGTCTAATATTAAATTTATTTACGGAACAGAGTTAACCTGTGTAACACGGGGAATAAAATGCCATATACTCGGGTATAACTTTAACCCTAAATCAGAAATTTTACATAACTTAATAGAAAAAGGCAAAATACTCCGCAGACAAAAGCTTGAAACGAGAATAAATTACCTTAAAGATGTTTGGAATATAGAACTTACAAAAGAAGAAAAAGACTGGCTCTACTCAAGAAGAAGCGTCGTCAAAACCCACCTTGCCAATATTCTTGTAAACAGAGGGCTTGCAAATAACAATGTCGGTGCAATGAAAAAATACATTGACGGCTGCAAGACAGGAAACACCCGTTTTGACGGAGAGGAAGCAATTTCCGTCATCTTAAAATCAGGCGGATTTCCTTTATGGGCGCACCCGCTCGGCGGAGAAGGAGAAGTCCATTTATCCTCCGAAGAATTTTTGCCGAAATTAAAAACTCTTATTGACTGCGGGATTAAAGGATTGGAATGCTACTACTCAAGATACTCAAAAAATGAAATAGAATTTCTTGTAAAATGTGCAAACGAAAATAATCTTTTAATAACAGGTGGCAGCGACTACCACGGAACAAACAAAGATATACCGCTCGGTAAACAAAATATCGACAATACTCCGGTTGAGGCGGAAAAACTAACACTGATTAAATATCTTAATCTTTTGTAAGCAAAACGACAGCGTTAGCCTCAATGGCAAGCCCCTCGCCTACAGCGTCAAGTTTTTCTTTAGTTTTTGCCTTGATTGAAATCTGCCCCGGCTCTAGCCCTGCAACATCAGCAAGAATCGTCTTCATCTTAGGAATATAAGGCATCATTTTAGGCGCTTGCGCAATAATATTACTGTCAATATTCACTATTTTATATCCGAGTTTGGCAACCTCATAAATAACGTGTTTTAACAATTTTGTACTGTCTGCATCTTTATATTTAGGGTCAGTATCGGGAAACAGTGTTCCTATATCATCAAGTCCGACAGCGCCAAGAAGGGCATCAATCAACGCATGGACAAGAACATCCGCATCGGAATGACCGAGCAGCCCTTTTTCATGGGTAATTTTGACCCCGCCGATTATTAAATCCCGTCCTTCCGTTAAACGATGAATATCATAACCTAAGCCCACTCTAAACATAAACTAACACCCCTCCAGTACAAATATTTCCATAGCAGCTGCAAACCCGTCTTCATCGACCGTACCTGTAATATAATCCGCCGCAGCTTTTACACCTTCGGTACCGTTGCCCATTGCAACCTTTGTTCCACCTGCCTTTAAGAGTAAAATATCATTATCCTGATCGCCGATTGTTAAAATTTCATCATCTCTCAAGCCCCAGTATTCCTGCAGGAATTTAACGGCGCAATACTTTGATGCTTCCTTGTTTGAAAACTCGCAAAAATACGGGGTTGATTTAACAATGTATAGTTCCGGATAACGTTCGGACATTTCCAACTGCCAGTTTGTTACCATATCAGGATTTTCAAAATCAATCGCAAGAAGCTTATGTATACCATCAAGCGGAATTTCATCAAACGGTTTAACCTCATAAGTAGTATACCGTTCTCCGGCATATCGTTTTGCTATATAATCATCCGATTCTACATAAAGTTTATCATGGGAATAAAGGTTCAGGTGAACATTATTCTCTTTTGCCCAGCATATAATCTCATACGCAAATTCAGGCGAAAGGCATCGCTCATACAAAACCTCCTCACCGTCAATAATTAATCCACCCTGATAAGAAACTATAGGAGTATTCAATCCTAAATCACGCGCTATATATTTTGCAGCACAATGCATCCTGCCGGTTACGAGAACAACTTTTATACCTTCCTGCGTCATTCTTTTTATGCAATCAGCAACCCTGTCAGAAAAAGTAAAATCCTCTTTTAATATTGTTCCGTCTATATCAGTGCAAACCAATTTTATCATACAATTCCGACTCCCGATAGCAACTCTTTTGTTTTTAACCTTACTTCGTTATCAAGTTCAAAAATCTCATCAATATCATTTAATTTTTGAGTTTCATACCCATCGTATATTTTCTCAACTGTCGGATAAATATCGTTATACCCGATTACACCGTTAAGAAACGCATAAACGGCTTCTTCATTTGCGGCATTCATAACAACAGGAGAAGTTCCGCCGGCTCTTCCGGCGCCAAGTGCAAGTCTCAGACAGGGGAACTTATCAAAATCAGGTTTTGAAAAATCAAGCCTTGCGATTTCCGAAAAACTGAAACTTTTTGATTTTATCCCCTCTAATCTTTCAGGATAAGTAATAGCGTACTGTATCGGGATATGCATACTTGGCACCCCCAATTGCGCAATAACACTTCCGTCCTTATATTCAATAGCAGAATGCACAACGCTCTGAGGGTGTATAACAACCTCTATATCATCATAATCCATATTGAATAAATGATGTGCTTCTATTACTTCAAGTCCTTTATTCATCAGTGTTGCACTATCTACAGTTATTTTCTTTCCCATTTTCCAGCGCGGGTGATTCAATACCTGCTTTATATCCGAATGTTCCATATCATAGGATGACTTATTTAAAAACGGTCCGCCCGACGCCGTTATTATGAGTTTAGAGACATCCGAAGGATTTTTAATACACTGGTGTATTGCACTGTGCTCGCTGTCAACAGGCAGAATATTTACATCATATTT
Organism: Candidatus Gastranaerophilales bacterium; assembly: GCA_944323635.1. Taxonomy (GTDB): domain Bacteria; phylum Cyanobacteriota; class Vampirovibrionia; order Gastranaerophilales; family Gastranaerophilaceae; genus CALUTH01. The sequence goes on along the minus strand of CALUTH010000016.1, from coordinate 4,685 downwards.
CTTTGCCTCTCGCATAACTATATCACCTGCCATAACGAGGGTTTCTTTATTGGCAAGAGCAATATCAATTCCGTTGCGAATAGCCGCCAGCGTCGGTTTTAATCCAAAACGCCCCGACACAGCCATAAGAACTATATCATTTTCTCTGTCGGCTGCTATATCCAAAATGCCTTCTTCACCCGACAAAACGCAGTTAAAATCCACTTTTTCGGGATTTTTAGATACACAAACTTTTTTAGGTTTAAACTTCTTTATCTGAGAATTTAAAAGGTCTGTATTACTCCCTGCCGCAAGCCCGTAAATTTCAAATTTATCCCCGAGTCTTTCCAATACCTCCAACGCCTGTGTGCCGATTGACCCTGTTGAACCTATAATGCTTATTTTTCTCTTCATAAAACTATTATACTCCGGAATATATTTTGTACAATTACAGCGCCTCCGTCAACGCCAGACTTTCCACATCCAGAACCCTCAATAAAGCCGTCCAGCACTTACAATAATCAACCAGCGCCTGCGTATAACCGATAATTATGTCTTTGTAAGATTTTTCCATCACTATTAGCGAAATTAAATCAGATTTGTCTTTTTTATAATTTTCTTTGGCATAACTCATAAGGATAAAAGAATCCCCGATAAGTTTAGAATTATAATAATTTAAATTTGTTTTTGCGGTATTAAAATCGGCATAGGCAGCCGAAATATCTTTAACAAGTTCATCGACTACTGAATTATACTTTAAATTTGCCTGTTCAAGCGCTATTTTTGCATTTTTTATCTCAGGTGAGAAAGTATACAAAATAGGGATATTCACTAAATTTACTCCGACATACGCGCCGCCGTAAAAATTACCCGTAGGATTTCTGTAACATTCATTATATGACCAGCCGGCTGTTACTTCCAAGTCAGGAACACGGTGCCTGATTGTATTTGTAAGATTTTTTTCAGCAACATCTATTTCCTGCTTTGCGATTTTTACATAATAGCAGCTATCCAGATATTTTTTTAATATTTCATCCAGAGATGGAAGTTCTGTTGACGGCTGCGGAACAAGCAGTGCCGCATAATTATCGGAATATACACCCGTTACGGAATCAAAATCCTGTTCCGTACAATAGATAATACTGTTTAACTCATTTATTGCATTGTTTACATTTACCTGCGCCGAATTTTTTTGAATTTTTAACTGGTTTATTGCAAGCTCTGTCTGAAATACATCCATCTGATTAGCAAGACCTGCCTTATATTTTTCTTTTGCTAAATCACATATTTCCGACAATAATTCGTATTGTTCATCTATTTGCTTAAGTATGGTTTTAGCCCCGACAAGTTCCACATAAGCATCCCTGACATCCATTCCGAGTTCAAATTTTGTCTGGTTAAAATTTTCCTTTGAAAGTTTATATTCACTCTCTGCAAATTTTTTCCGAGAATGTCGTTTTGCAAGTTCTATTGTCTGTGTAACGCCTAGGTACTGCGGGTCATTTTCGCCGGCTTTCCCCATATTGATAAAAGAGCCTATTGTAGGATTTTTGAGTTGATTTGCCTGCTCTATTTTGTTTTTGGCAACTTCTACATCCATTTCCTTAATTTTTAAGCGCTGGCTGTAACTTTGAGCATACTCTATCGCGGCAGGAAGGGTAATTTCAGTATACTCAGCAGCCTGCACCGCAGGCGTAAGTAAAAATATTAACAGTAAAACCAGCTTTTTCAATTTTATAAAAGTCTCCCCATATATAAATATAACATAAAGATGTTCAACATTTTATATTAAAAATAATATTGGGAATACCGCAAAAATTATAACCGGTTATTATTTTTAACTGATAAAATCCATTGTCCGATTTATAAGGTCATACTTTGAGTGCAAACCGCTAAAGCGTGCTGCCTCTTCGCCCTGTTTAAACAAAATAAATGTCGGATACCCGCTTATCATATACTTTGATGCAAGATTCGGATTTTTATCAACATCAACCGTTCCTACTATTATATTTGTAAGTTCTTCCAATATCGGTTTCTGTTTCTGGCAAAAGCCGCACCATTCTGCATAAAACTCCACAAGTTTAAGTCCGCCCGATATAAAATCATTAAAGTTTTTATTATCTAATTGTTCTATCATAATAAACCTCCGCTATCAGAATAAAACAACCTGCCAATAGTTTTATTACGCGCAGCTGCAATTTTAGGGATAAAAAAATTCTCCTTTTTACTAAAAATTTTTTAATGCTAAAATATAATTATGGCTAGGACGTTTGAGGAAGCAGTTGCCGAAATTAAAGAACGGCTGGATATTGTAGAGGTTGTATCAAAATATGTCGTACTAAAAAAGACAGGTTCAAGTTATATCGGACTGTGTCCTTTCCATCAGGATAAACACCCCTCAATGCACGTAAACCCGCAAAAGGGGATTTTTAAGTGCTTTAGCTGCGGTGCAGGCGGCGATGCCTTATCTTTTATAATTAAAATAGAAGGCAAAGAGTTTAAAGAAGTAATAGAAGAGCTTGCCGAACAATTCGGAATAGAGCTGCCTAAAAAATTTGCAGGCGCTTCCAATTTAAAGCCCCTAAAAGATCAGATGATTGCGGCATGCGCAAAAGCCGTAAAATTCTATACAAAAAACCTGATGACTTCAAACGACGCAGTAAAGGCTCGAACCTATTTAAAATCCAGAGACATTACCGATGATGTAATTAAAGAATACGGGCTCGGCTACGCGCCCAATAAGTATACGGATTTATACAACGAACTTAAGTCAGAATTTTCAACCGAGGTTCTTGAAAAAGCGGGATTGATTTTAAAAGGCAAAAATAATGACTGGATTGACCGCTTCAGAAACAGGGTCATTATCCCTATAAGAAACGAGAACGGTGATTTTGTAGCCTTTGGCGCGCGTGCAATTGAAGAAGGGCAAAATCCAAAGTACTTAAACTCATCCGATTCTCTTATTTATAACAAAAGTAAAATTCTATACGGGCTATATCACGCCAAAAACGCAATCGCCGAGCGTGACGGAGTTGTTATAATGGAAGGCTATTTTGATGTAATCTCCGCACAAACCCACGGAGTGAAAAACTGTGTTGCCTCCTGCGGTACAGCACTCACCCCCGAACACATAAAACTGATTTCACGTTATACCAAATCAAGAAGGATTTACTTATCCTTTGACACGGATATTGCAGGACAGAATGCAACCCAAAAGGGTGCAAACATCATTCGTGAAGCCTTTAAAGGATTAGGAAACATTAAGCAGTACGATGAAGGGCATTTAGGAAAATCCGACGACAGATACTCCTGCGAAATAAGAGTTGTATGTCCGCCAAACGGAAAAGATCCGGACGAGTTTATCCGCACAATCGGCGGCGAAGAATTTTTAAACTGCGTAAATAATGCTCCGCTGTTAATAGATTTTATACTTGAAAATATCTTAAAAAAACGCAGCAGCGCAGCCTCCCCTCAGGAAAAAGCAGAAATTGTAACAGAAACAATTGACGTTTTAAAAGATATTGATAACAAAATCATACAATCCGAGTATGTAAAAATGGTCGCATCAGCGTTAGATGTTAATGAAAACGCTATTTTGCAAGAATTAAAACGTCACAGCAATTATGCTGAACCAATTAGAGCTGCTGCACCGCAAAATTTTGTAACAAAAAATTTACAATTTTCAATAAAAGCGCAAAAAAATTTATTGAGCGTTTATTTATCAGATACAAGTCCTTTGAGTTTCTCGGAACTTAAAGAAATGATACCCCCGGACATTATTACTGATAAAACGTTAATAATTGTAAAAAATACAATTGACAAAATAACATGTACAATAAATAATGTTAGAGAATTAAAAGAACAATTGTTTACTAGTTTTATAAGCGATGATGTTCTGACTGCCACCATAACTGATCTGGTATATATGTCAGAAGCGTTTAACGGATTAACGGAAGACGAATTCCGCACTGCAGTAAAGGAAAATATAACAAGACTCAAGCGCTTAAACAGGGAAGTAGAAATGGAAGAATTAAGGAAAATATATATGACAGTCAATGGTGACGAAGTAGAAGCCCTAAAGGTACAAATGCAGTTACGTGATGAAATCAAATCAAGAATTGGAGAACATAATTAATGAGTAGAAAACGTGAACCTGAATCATCTATTGTAGGCCTTGTTGATGCCGATGAAAATTTAGATATGCTGGATTATGATGCCGAAAAAGACAGCGAAGCTGATTATATTGAAGCGGATTTAGGAACTGATGATATTGAAGATATTATCACCTCTAATAAACTTGGTATAAAATCAGAAGATTTTTATATGAGCGACGACTCACGGGAAGAAGATTTTACAACCGAAGCGCCAAAAGGTGTTGCGGTTGAAGATCCTGTAAGGCTCTATTTAAGAGAAATTGGAAGAATTAAACTTCTTTCCACAAGCGAAGAAATTGAACTTGCAAGAAAAATTATACAAGGCGGCGCATCAGGTGCTATTGCAAAACGTAAACTTGTACAGGCTAACTTAAGACTTGTTGTAAGTATTGCAAAAAAATATGTCGGTCGAGGCATGCTTTTCCTTGACCTTATTCAGGAAGGAAACCTCGGGCTTATCCGTGCGGCAGAAAAATTCGACCACGAACGCGGGTTTAAGTTCTCAACTTACGCAACATGGTGGATTAGACAGGCTATTACAAGAGCAATTGC
>CALUTH010000015.1 GCA_944323635.1 Candidatus Gastranaerophilales bacterium | reverse complement strand
TTTTTTCCCTTTTTTTTTTTTTTATGGAATATAATGTTGCGGGTATTTTTTTCCCGTCTCCGGATTCGCTCGGGGAAAATATCCTCTACCTTGATACACTAGGACGAAACGTATCCAAACGGGTTTTGTCGGATATTCATTACGATTTCTTTAAAAAATTGTCAGAGTATAAAGAAATTAAATCTCCCAAGTTTGAGATTGTAAGAGTTCTATTTGGAAAGGAAGTTGAGTATGAATACAGTGATTTTGCTTCCAAAATAGTTATCCCAATGATATATGATAAAAAATTAATTGGTGGTATTTGTTTCTACACGAAGGAAGATATTAACTATTCGTCATTTAAATTCTTCGATATTATGATTACCGAATTGTTGACGATATTTAAAATGAAATATCAATACTCGGAGAAAGAACTTATGTCAGTTCTGGACGGCTTAACCGGTTTATACAATCGTCGTCAGTTTGAACTTAATCTGGAACAGGAATTTAACCGTACGAAACGGCATCCGTCAAACTTTAGCCTTGCAATACTGGATATTGATTTCTTTAAAAAAGTTAATGACACGTACGGGCACCAGTACGGGGATTATGTGCTTAAAGCGGTTGCCGATATTCTTAAAAATTCGTTTAGAAAAACAGACCTTCTTTACAGGTACGGCGGGGAAGAACTTGTTATCATAATGCCGGAAACGTATATTGATAATGCCTTGATACCGATTCAGCGTTTAAGACAGGCTATTGAAGATTATGAGTTTGATTACAACGGTATAAAAACCCATCAAACAGTAAGTATAGGTTTGAGTATGAACTATCCTGAGTTTGAAACTCATACAGCGATATTAAAATCCGCGGATGAGGCTTTGTACAGGGCAAAAGAATCCGGCAGAAACAGGGTAATTGTATATGAGCAGTGAGTTTCTTCTTGAACAGAGTAAAAATAACCACCTTTATTTCAGGGTGGGTGATAACAAGTATGCAGTTAATTCTAATTGCGTTCTTGAAATCATAAAACTTCCGCTTTTGGATTATCCGCAAAAGCTGCCTAACAATATTATCGGGTTAATGAAGTATAACAACTTTGTTATTAATGTTGTGGATATTCGTTTTTACCTCAATATAGAGCCGGCGCCGTATACAACTTCAAACGAGGTTGTGATTATAAAGACGGATGAATCTATTATCGGGATAATTGTTGATAAAGTTGAAGGAATTTTACCTTTTGTTGCAAGCAAGGTTGACTCACTTCCGTTTATTGATAAAAAAATGCTGATTGACGCTTTGTATAAATTTAATGATGAGACAATATTTATTATTAATATTTTCTCTCTTGAAAGTATAATAAAGGATGCAGATTCGCCGTTTGAGCCCTATGATGTGCAGAGCCTTTTCCCGACGGGTGATGATAACCGTTATATGTTGACCCAGCGTTCTGCTCAGCTTGCGGAAAAAGAGAAATTCCAGTTTGTACATGAAATTTACACAAAAGATAAATTTATTTCTTTTATGCTCAATAATAATCACTACGGGATTAAATTAAAGTACATAAAAGAGGTCTTAAAAGATACTACGATTTCTCATGTCCCGTGTACCCCTGACTTTATTAAGGGGATTATGAATTTGCGCGGGGATTTTATTGCAGTTATTGATTTAAAGAAGTTTTTGAATATGGACTCAGAGGTTGATGACGACAAGAAACCGATTATCATTGTCGAGAATGAAGACTTGATACTTGCACTTATGATAGACAAAATTAACGAATTATTTGAAATTCCCGATGAAATAATACCAAAAAACAGTGAGAACAGTGTAAGTTACGATATTATTTATAATGATAAAGTACATACTATATTGAACATAGATAGAATGCTCAAGGACAAACGCCTGTTTATTACAGATATGTAACGCTTGCGGGCAGTTCTTCAGGGGGTATGTTTTGCGGAATTTGTATTCCGTTGACACTTTCAAGCCTGCCGGTTGTATGCAGCGGACAGTCTTTGACATTTATTCTTCCGCCTACGGTTTTTAGTTTTCCGAGGTGTGATACGGGTGATTTATACAGAGAAAGCTTTCCGCCTACCTGCTCAAGGTTTCCGAGATTTGTCACCGATGAGTATGTAAATTCCGCACTGTTTCTTATTTTAGAAATTTGTTTAAATATATTATTCTCATTAACCCCGAGTTCTGCCAGCGTAAAATCTTCCGGTTCAAAAAAATGGTCAATCTCAAATTTTCTGGGCGGCAGATTCCCTTTCAAGATTTCTGCATAGTTCTTAACCAAATATGTATAGAGATTTTCTTTTTTGCAGCCCATATTAAAGTAGTTTAGTATTGTTTTTATGTCATTTTTTTTAATGGCGGGAGCAAGCTCCTCTCTTACCTGTAATATTTTTTCTTTAAGTTGATGTGCCTCGGTAATGGCATCCTGAATTTTTGGAGGCGTATCTAACTGCTTATCTTTTATTCTCTCTTCAATAATATCAAGATATTGCCACGGGACATTTTTATCGTTTCTTTCTCCCTGAATTTCAACTATATAGTCACTGTACATTCTGATTACGGCTTTTGGGTTACCATCTTCAAGATATATATGAAAATCACCGCCCGCAAGATAGAACGGTGCATTATAGGATTTTGTGCACCATGTTTTGTAAGAAAAAAGCATAAGATTGTTTATGTTGTCTTCGAAGTGTTCGCCGTCATGCGACTGCGAAGGGATGAAAACCCAGCCTGTATTGTTTTTATCAAGTTCGTTTTTAGTACTGTGTAAATAGTATAAATTTAAATTTTTCTGGTAAAGCTTGTTGAAGTTAAAAGTATATTTGGGGTCTTTGTTAAGTTCTAGGTTAATTTCTTTTATCGTTTGGTTTAAGACTTCCGGATTAAGCGGCGGGGGAAGTTTTTTATTTTTAGGTGTCAGGTCTTTTAATATGCTTGTATAAATTACAAGTGCCGCAGAATGAGAAAGGCTGCCGTCATTTGTCAGATATTTTTTCCAGTTTTCAAGTCTTTGTTCTCTTAACGGTATATTGTTAAGTGTACGGCTATTCTCAAAGGTATCGTTTACGTTTTCTTCTGCCCATTCATGCAGGTCGTATTCAGAATTGAATTTTTCAAGCGGAGCCTTAAACATGCAGGCGCAGGCTAAAGATAGTCCTGTAAGGTGGGATTTTTTTATGGCGCCGAACATCGGAGCGCCGCTTGAGGGGCTGACGGAGCGTGTGTTTAACCTTCCGGCATTATGTATGAAATACTGTTGTGTAAATCCGTTGACCTTCATACATGTATTAAAGCGTGTAAATATAATAATTGCATAAATAGTTAAGTATTTTTACAAACATTTACAAAACGTATACACTAAGTTTGATGCAGGATGTAATATTTAATACAAATATGCTATAATGGGGCGGTAAGAGGTTATTGTGGATTTCATAAAGAAGTTAAAAGAATTTAATAAACAAATAAGCGATTTGGAGTCGGGTATTTATCTCGGTGAAAAACGTTACCGTGAAATTTATGAATTAAACCAGAAATTGGAAGCCGAAATAGAAAAGCGTACAAAGGATTTGGAAATTGCTAACCGCCAGATGCTGACTTTGCAGCATATTCTGGATATGATGACTGCCGCTAAGCCGCTGTCAGGAGTTCTTAATGCGATTGTTAACAGTCTGCAGGGAGAATTGGGGTATCTGCACAGCTGTATTATGAGAACGTTTAAGGAAGATGAAAAACAGTATTTAGAAGTCGTTGCGCACTCTGATGACGATTTCAGTTCCAAAATAGAACAGGCAATGTCTCTTCCTCTATACGAAGCAAAAGTTGAATATCTCGGCAGTGAAGGCTTTGAAGATTATTTAAAAACAAATACCGTTTATCATACGCCAAATGTGGGCGAGTGCCTTTACCGCTTTTTCCCGGGGATTAATTCCAATAAACTGGAACAATTATTTACGAGTATCGGCTGCCGTTCGTGTATTTTGATTCCTCTTACCTCTGAAAAAGTACATTACGGTTCGCTTGTACTATTGTCCAAAAGAGAAGAAACAACAGATGCGGAATTGAGATTTTTGGCATTGTTTGCAAGACAAATAGAGCTTGCTATTACAATATCAAATCTTTTCCAAACTGTTAAATCGCAGGCGGTAAGCGATGCTCTGACAGGATTGTACAATAGAAGATATTTTGAAGAGTGTATAAAAAAAGAAACCATCCGTGCTAATCGTCAGAATCAGAAGTTCTCAGTTATCGGACTTGATTTGGATTATTTGAAACAAATTAACGATAAATACGGGCATAACTACGGTGACATAGCAATAAAAACGATAGCGGATGTTTTAAAGAAGAACGCACGTTCAATAGATGTCCCTGCACGTATCGGCGGTGAAGAGTTTAATATTATTCTCCCCGGGATTGATTCGGAAGGTGCAATGATAGCAGCGGAACGTATAAGGAAAGCAATAGAAAGTCAGGAAATTCCGGTTATAGGTAAGATTACCGCAAGTCTTGGTGTTGCTACTTATTTTGAGCAAACGGACGATGTTGATGAACTTTTGGAACTGGCTGACCATGCTATGTATCAATCAAAACACGACGGAAGGAACAGGGTTACACTTGCTAAACCGACTAAGGAAATTTCGTGGCAGGAAGTTGCATTCAATACGTTTATGGATATTCTTGCAAAACACCGTGTACCGCTTGAAAGTGAAGTATCCGAGACCATTTCCAAGCGCCTTGAAACTCTTGGGATTAATAATGACGGTTTATATACGATTTCTGATACTCTTATTAAACTTTACAACCCGAACTTTACCCCCGGTATTACAAAATCAAAGGTTCTGCTTGCAAATTCTCTGGCAAAGCGCTTTGATATGCCGAAAGATAAAATAGATAACCTGAAAGTCGCTATATTACTGTATGATATAGGGAATATCCTGCTGCCCAAGCAGCTTTTACAGAAGAAGGAGCCGCTTACGGATGATGAGAAAAACAGGATTAAAAGTCACCCGATAATTGCGGCAAGAGAGATTTTAGAACCGATTACAGGCATGAATACTATTCTTCCGATAATAGAAAATCATCACGAAAACTGGGACGGCTCGGGGTACCCTCATGAACTTTCGGGAGAACAAATACCAATTGAGTCGCAGATGATTTTGCTTATTGATGCGTATTTCGCACTACAGGAACCGAGGACTTACAGAAAAGCAATGGACAAAGAACAGGCTATTGATGTTATTAAATCAGGAAGCGGGACTAAATGGAATCCTAAACTCGTTGAAGAGTTTATTTCCATAATTGAGTCAGAAGAATTTTAGTTTTCTAACCCAGAGTTTCCTGTATTAATTTTATTTTATCAGGGGCATTGGTCTTTAACAGAATAGTTTTTTCTTTTGAAGTTTCGCCCTTTAGTACGGTTATAGATGTTTTGGGAATTTTAAAATATTTTGATAAATACTCAATAACCGCTTTGTTTGCCTTGTTTTCTACGGGTGGTGCTGTTACTTTCAGCTTGACGGGCAGGTTTTTATCTCCACCGGGTACAAAACCGTTCATTGAAGAGTTTGGTATGATTTTTAAAACTATGATAACTCCGTCTTCTGTTAGTTTAAGCATATTAAACTTTCTGAAGCACCATAATATATTCGTGTTTAAAATTGTAAAAACCGCCGGCAAGCGCTCTGTAACGCCATAAATTAGCGTTTTTACCTACGGTGCGCTCATTGCCCTGAATATCTTTTACGATAATAGCTTTGGTGATGAACCCGATTTTATTCATACGCGCCATACATTCAAAACCTAAAGGCACAAGCTGTGAGTTTGTGTATTTATCCCCGATAATCAGTGCTGCAAAGCGTCCTTTTTCAAGCAAATCATATCCGTTTTTTGCAACTTTTTCAAACAGGTTATAAAATTCTTCCGTACTTGCGCAGTTAGACAGGTCTTCTTTTTTATCAGAAAATTTTATAATATCATCATAAGGCGGATGGAGCATTAATAATTGCGCCTGCTTTCTGCCCATAATGTCCAATCTGGCTTTAATTTTTTCTACCGCAATTTCTGACGCTGAATCTGCGCATATAATGTTAACGTCTGTAACCAGTTGTTTGGGGGTGAATTTTTGAGAAACGGATTCTGCTAATTCTTCTTTTAATTCAACCCCGATACAGCGCCTTTTCATATTGATTGCTTCTATACCGGATGTTCCTGAGCCGAAAAATAAATCCAGAACAATATCGTTTTGTTTGGTAAAGCGTTCATAAATCTGCTGTGCTATTTGCGGAATATAGTTTCCGTGGTATTCGTTGGAGTGTCCGTGTTCCCTGTCTCTTGATGGGAATTCCCATAATGTACCGGTTTTTATATGACCGTATTCTCTCCACGCTTTTAGGTTGATGTCACTGTAAGCGGTTGTTTTAACCGCATTTTTATCAACGACTTTAAGATTATTGGCTTTTTCTTGAGCCTGTTTTAAATTAATTATTTTCCCCATGGCATTAGTGTACTAAATTTTATTTTTTTTTAAATCAGGTATTTGAATGAATTTTATACAAAGCTTGTATAATCATTTTTATTCGTTTTATAGTATTTTAACGCAATAAAAAAGCCGTTGTAGGAACGGCAATAACTCTCGTCATGATAAAGGAGTGGAGGAGAAAATAAAGAAAAGAGATTGATACTATATATATTCCACGCTTTATTTTGTTTATAACGTTTTTGTTACAATTTGTTACATGTGTGAAGTTCTTGCAGGATGGCTTTTTAGGGTATATGAAACTTTAGTTGCTTCTTAATAAAGGGCAATTTTTTTGAGTTTATATACTTTATATAATTATAAGGAGCACAGGATTAGGAAAGCTATGAGCACTCAAATTAATACCGATATAAAATTATTTAATAATTCTGCCGCAGGCAAGAGTGAGCAGGCAGGCGGGTTTGATTTTTCCTCGGTTAATATAGGTGAAATTATGCTTAACGGTACCGAAGCAGAGAAAAAACGCCTCCTTTCCTTAATGAAAGATGAAGGTATCAGCCCGATGCGCGCTTATCTTAATTATGTACAGGCTCATAATGAACCTATTAAAGAAGAAATTGCTTACTATCGCGACGAAATCCACAGTTCAAGACATGAACTCAGTGCTTTAAGACGTGAATACCGTAATTCAGAGGATGCGGATGAACAGGCATTATTGAAAAAACAAATCGCGGGAACAAAACGTAATATCTGGGATATGTGCCGCGATAACGTGAGACGTGCTTTTTCGCTTGTTTAAAAATTCCCCATCAGGGTAATAATTATTTCTTTCCCTCCATAGTAACATAATTCCTATGGATAAAAATTTGGAATGTATGAGTAAAAAAGAACTCATAGAGTTAATTACCCGTAGTAAAAAAGAAACAATTAAATACGTTAATAAATACTTGGAGGAAGAAGAAAAGCAGGATATATTAAGAATTGTACTTCTGAAACTTTCGCATGAGTTTAAAACGCCGCTTAATTCAATTATCGGGTTTGCTGATATACTAAAAAATCGTACATATAATGTTGATGATTACAGGTGTCTTGATAATATTTCACACTCTTCCAAACATCTGCTTGCCTTGATACAAGATTTGCTGGATGTGACACGCTCGCAGTACAAGCCGCTTGAACTTGTAAAAACAAGTTTTAATACCCGTGATGTTATATACAATATAATAAACGGGTTTCATGGCGTAAATCTAAATTATACATTAAGCGGGATTAATGTCTTTGCGGATGAAACAAGGTTTAAGCAGGTCATATATAATCTGGTGAGTAATGCAATTAAGTTTAATAGTGACGGCGGGGAGATTCGTGTAATAACTTATGGTGATAAGGATTTTGTTTTTGAAATTACTGATAGCGGAGACGGGATAGAAGATTCCGATAAGGAGATAATTTTTAATTTTTTTGCACAGGGCGGCAGTGATGTTACCAAAAGAAAATACGGCTGCGGTGTAGGGTTATCTCTATGTAAATCTATTGTGGAGGCTCATGGCGGTATAATCAGCGTGGAGTCTGTTAAACATCACGGTAGTACATTTAAATTTTCAATACCTATACTAAACGGCTAACTATTTATTACCTTGCAATGGGTAGATTATCGGGTATAATTTTTGTATTAAGAGATAGTTAGGTGTTTAATTATGAATATTTCAAAGAGAATGTGGCTGATTAGAATTATCGCATTAATAGGTCTCGGCTTAAGTATAGAGTTAGCATTTATTTATTATCACGCAAATTTTGATAAAACTGCGCTGTATAGTTTTTGTTCTATAAATGACTATGTTGATTGCGACGGTGTTGCCCGTTCTTCTTATTCACAGTTTCTGGGTATCCCGCTTGCGTGGTGGGGAATATTTTTCTACCTGTTTGTTTTGTTTATGTCTGTTGTAGACAAGATTAACCAAAAGTTTAATACCCCTTTCAAGGTATTTAAAAATCCGATGCAGTATATTTCCATGCTTGGCTTAATTTCTTTTGCCGTTTCTATGACGCTTGCAGGTATAAGTTTATATAAAATTGAAAAAATTTGTATATTGTGTGTTGCAACATATTTTCTTGATTTAGCAATATCGCTTATTGCAACAGATTTTAGAAACGGCGGCTTTATTAAAAGTTTAGAAACATCTGTCCTCGATTTTATTGACGGAGTAAAACAGTATGCTGTGTTGTTTACTGTTTGTTTTCTCTGTGCTGTAGGCTTTTTAACCTATACCAATGTTACGTATGTATTTACGCCGCACCTTAAATTTTCAAGAGCGATAAAAAAATTCAGCAATAAAAAAACAAATCCTTACAGTATAACAGGGAATGTTCTCGGCGAGAAGGACGGTAAGGTTAAAGTTGTTATTATTTCTGATTTTGTATGTCCTATGTGCAGAGTAATGAACATGATGGTTCACAAGGCTGCAAAAGAATACAGCGGTGTATATGTGGAACACTACAATTTCCCGCTGGATAAGGCTTGTAATACTGATGTTGTAGCTCAAATTCACCCGGGCGCCTGTATGTTGTCGCGAATAGCAATTGCTGCTAAAAAACAGGGACATTACTGGGATATGGCTTCAAAACTTTATGATACAAAACCGATTGAAACAAAGAAGATTCTTGAAACCGCAAGGGCGTTAAACCTTGATGAAAAACGTCTCTGGTATGATATTGTATCAAAGGAGACGGAAAAAGAATTACAGTCTGATATAGAGCATTGTCAAAAACTCAATATTGAGGCTACTCCTGTAATTTATATTAATGGTAAGGAATATGTAGGGTTGAGACCCTACGAGGAAATAGAAAAAGCAATCTTAGAGAATGGTGCACAAAAAAGAAGTTAAGATATGAAATATTCGATTCTTTTACACGCCTGCTGTGCAATATGTGCGGGGTACCCTCTTCAGAAATTAAAAGAAAACGGAGAATTTCCGCTTGTGTTTTTCTCTAATGACAATATTGATACAAAGGAAGAATTTGACAGACGCAAAGACGCACTTATAACGTTATGTAAACATTTTGGGGTTGATTATATAATAGACGATTATAATCCTGAAATTTATCTTGACCGTGTAAAAGGATTTGAAGCAGAACCTGAACGCGGGCGACGGTGCGATAAATGTATAAGCCTGAGACTTGAAAAAGCGGCTAAAAAGGCGGCTGCGAAAAATATAAAGACGTTTACAACAACACTTGTTATAAGTCCGCATAAAGATTATGATAAAATTACCGCTATAGGCAAAACAATTGCTCCATTGTATAATCTTGAATATAGAGGTATAAACTTTAGAAAACAGGACGGATTTTTTAAAACAAATCAGATTTCGAAAGAACTGGGTTTATACAGACAAAACTACTGCGGATGTAAATTCGCTAAAGGTCATTTGAAATAAGGATGAGATATATGGAATGTAGACGTGAGGAAAACAAAATAGGATGTACCTGCTCATATACTGCCTGCTCTAACCGCGGGATGTGCTGTGTTTGTGTACGTGAACACAGAGAAAACGGTGAAATTCCCGGATGCTTTTTCCCGCCGGCGGCAGAGAGAACTTATGACAGAAGTATTGAAAATTTTGTTAAAGCGTATAGTAAATTATTATAGTTTTGTAATATAATAGGTTATTATTTAAGGAGAAAATATTAATGAAGGGTATCGTACTTGCCGCAGGCGCAGGAACAAGATTATATCCGGCATCACAGCCAATATCCAAAATTCTTTTATCGATTTATGATAAACCGATGATATATTATCCTCTTTCTACGCTTATGCTGGCGGGAATTCGGGATATTTTGATTATTACAAATGAAAAAGATTACGATAATTTTAAAAAACTGTTAGGCGATGGTTCTCAATTCGGTATCAATATTGAATATAAGATTCAGTTTATTCAGAGAGGAATTGCGGATGCGTTTATTATCGCAGAAGATTTTGTCGGGAACGATGATGTTGCCTTAATCTTAGGCGATAACATCTTCCACGGACACGGTTTTTCTACAATTATGCAGAACGCTATAAAAAATAATATCGGGGCAACAGTTTTCGGATATACGGTTAAAGATCCGGAACGTTTTGGTGTTGTAGAATTTGATGCGGATAAAAATGTTATTTCTATAGAGGAAAAACCTTCTCAACCGAAATCAAATTATGCGGTAACGGGTTTGTATTTTTATGATAATAAAGTTTGTTCTCTGGCTAAACAGCTTAAGCCTTCACAAAGAGGAGAACTTGAAATTACTGATTTAAATAAAAAATATCTTGAACTTAAAGAGTTAAAAGTAGAAATTCTTGGCAGAGGGTTTGCCTGGTTAGACACAGGGACACACGATTCAATGCTTCAGGCAAGTAATTTTGTTCAGTCTATGGAACTTAACAAGGGTGTTAAAATTGCCTGCTTAGAAGAAATCGCACTTAACCAAGGTTTTATAACCGCAGATGAGTTAACAAAACAAATCAGTAAATACGGCAACAATGATTATTATAATTACGTACGAGACGTAATAAAACATCAACAGCTTTTATGTTTTAACTAAGCAGTGTGAATGTAGTCTTGCCGTTTCTTTCTTCGTCATCCGCACGCATTGCCGCACCGGTGTTGAAACCGTGTACAAATATGCTGCGCATTTCTGCACCCGCTTCACCGGTGAATAATGCTTCATTATCCTCAAGCCATTTTGCGAAGTCGTCCCAGGCTCCAAAAGCCATCTCTGAAACAATACCCTTAACAAGTTTTGCTGTATGCGGACCGAGAGTAAGTCCGCCAAAAGGAGATTGTTCTTCCTTTTTTGCTTCTTCTTTTACAATCTGGGTTTCACGTTCTGCCGTACGTTGTTCCGCGTCAGCAAACCGTTTCGCCGGATCATATCCGCCGCCAAAGGCTACATTATTATAGTTTTGAGGTAGTGCTTCTGACATAACTAAATTTAATCCCTTATTACAATATGTATAACGGCAGGTTTTTTAAAAACTTTAATGTTTTTGAGAAAAATTTTACAAAACTTTACAAAAGCGCCGGAGAAAGAAAAAATGATAATTTTTAAATCCGCTCTTAAGGGGGTAAAAGTCAGCTTGTGTAAGGAATAGAAGATAATTAAACTTTGCTCAGTTTTCCCTGTTTGTAAGAAAATTCTTAAATTCTTAATCGGCTCTAAAAATGTTTTTCTGTTTATTTAGTTGATTTTTTTGATAAAAACATTAAACCTACATTAAACGGATGATTTTTTACCGGATATATTCAGACTTTATGCTGATATGCCGTTAAAAGAAATGAGTAACCGGATAAGAAAGCAGGTAAAAATGTTTCAGGGATTTTATCCAAGATATGATTTAGAGGCAAGAATACAGCACACAAAGCTTGATACGGGTGTGTGGGATATACCCTCTGCCAGAATGAGCAGAATCGAAGACCATGAAGGTCAGGATTTTAAATCTGTCATGTCAGGGCTTGTGGAAAACTTTAATCAAACACTGGAAGCGCCCGACAATTTATTGCGTGATGCAATGATGGGCAGTGAAAATGTTGATATTCACGATGTTATGACTGCAATGAGCAAGGCGGAGCTCTCTGTTAATATGGTAACGACTATGACAACAAAGGTCATATCAGCGTATGATAAAATAATGCAGATTACGATATAAAATATTATAGGGAAGGTTTAAATAAAACAGTATGGATTTTAACAAATTAATAGAAAACAAAATAGTTTTAGGTGCAATAATAGGCGGTGTTCTTCTTGTATTATTTGTTGCAATTCTTACTGTTGCTATTGCAAAGGGTGGTAATAATTCAGAATCTAAAGGTGTAGATGTCAGTGAAGAGCCTTTAAAAGAAGATGTAGAATTATTAACAACAGATAACTTAGGCAAGGCTCTGGAAATTCAATCATTGCTTGCAAGAAATAACATTGTTGCAAGCAGAAGAGTTGACGGTACAAAATCCGTTATTTACCTGAAAAAAGGCGACTGTACGCCGGGTATGAAAAAATGTACAACCGAAAAAAGAGAACAGGCAATTATTGCAATTGTTGAAAGCGGTTTATATGACCAGAATGTAGGTCTTGAAATTTTTGATAAAGGTGATTTTACATCAACAAAAGAAGATAAAAAAATAAGGCTTACCCGCGCAATGAACGGGGAGTTAGCAAGGTTAATAAAAAGAATTGACGGTATTACGGATGCTTCTGTATTTATTTCTATACCGGAGCAGACAATGTTTTCATCAATGCAAAAACCGACAACTGCAACAGTGCAATTGACGGTTGATGTCGGCAGAAAACTTGATTCAAGAGTAATAAAAGCTGTAACCAACCTTCTTCTGGGCAGTGTTGCGGGCTTGAAAGCAGATAATATTTCTATTACCGATACAAACGGGCATGTTTATTCAAGTATTATAAACGCTGAGTCTGAATTGATTGAAAGAATGGAAGAAAACGACCGCTATATGCAGGAAAAAGTTTCTGCCCAATTAAACAGATTAGTTGGTGCAGGCAAGTATGTTGCAACCGTAAGTACATTCTTGAAACAGGCCCCTGTAGAAAAATTTACGATAGATTATGACCCTAATAGAAAAACTGCTGTAAACCAACAGGTATTTTCTGAAGGTTTAGGCGACCAAACACAGGATATTAACAAAAATACGAACGCAGTCAGCGTTTACCTTCCAAACGGTTTGCCTGCCGGCAGCTCTGATTCTTCTCAAAACAGAAGTTACTCAAGAACCGCATCTGAAACACAATACGGTGTTACAAAGAGCCAGATTAATGAATACATGTCGCCCGGCATGCTTGAAGAGATTTCTATTGCCGTAACATTAGAAAAGGATTCTTTGCCGACAGACTTGACTTTACAAGAGTTAAAAGAACTTATCGCTGCTGCTGCAAGCCCAAAGGCAGACCCTGAAAATGTTACCATTGCATTCGCTGAAAGCCTCGATCCGTTCCTTACCGCTGATAAAGGTAATAAAGCCCCGATTGAGCCTAAGACCGGCAACCCGTGGTGGCTTGCAATAGCATTGATTGCTGTCGGTTTGTTTGCAGGACACAAGATTTTATCTAGCAAACTTATGGCTGCAAAATACGAACAGGAGTCTGCAATGAACGAACTTAAAGCAAAAGACGCACAGCACGATAAACAAATTAAGGATGTCAGCCAGCAGGCTGCAGAACTTATTGAAAAACAATCACAGCTTGCACAAGGCTTGATAGAGCAGCAAAACCGTTCTTATACGACTTCTCCGGCGCTTGTCGATGCTCTCCGCGAATTAAAAAGAGAGTTTGACGATGTGGACGAACTTGAGGCCGGTGACAAAATAAGAAGCTGGATTGAGCAGGGCTAGGGGGGTAAATGTTTTTTTCACGGTTAAATAGAGACTACAAGATGAGCGCAGGGGGGGGGAATGTTTTCCCGCGGTTAAATAGAAACGATAAGTGCAGCAGGTAAATAAAAAACTAAAAAGCGGACAGCTTGAAAAAATAAGGATTATTAATAAAAGATGGCAATAGAAGGTTTCCAGTATAAAGAATTTGCGGAAGAGATGGCAAGACAGGCGAAAGAGCTTGTTCCGCCTGAGTTTAATGACCAACAAAAAGGGTACATTGTTAATACTATAGAGAATTTTACAAGAATGGCGGGAGAGGCGCTTTATAATGATACCAGCCTTAATTTTAATGCGGATCAGGCTGTTCTTATATCTCAGATTATTGCAGAATGGTCTTTCCATAAATCAATAGATTTAATACATTCAAGAATTCTTCCCGAACACTGGGATGGTATAATGCAAAAAATTGCATTTACTATTTTTGAGGTTGCAAAACAGGCAATAATAAGAAATATTCCGCAAGACCAGATGCTTCAGGCTATAGAACATCATGTTAATAAGGCGTATGTTGCAGGTTTGGAAGCTCTTGAGAAGAAGAAAGTAATTTCACATGAAGCCAAAGAGTATGCCGCAAAACAGTCTAATATTGATGATATGGCAAAGAGGGTTCAGGAAGAAGAAGCCGCCGCTGCCGCAGCCGCCGCAAACGGACAGGAAACGCTGCCCCAGGGCGCACAAACTGCTCCGCAACAGGTTGGAGGTCAGCCGCAGCAGCCTGTAAAGGCTCCGGCGCATGCTGCAGGAAAGGCCGCAAAACTGCTTTCGGTGGCTTTATTATTAAAACTGCTTTCACAGGACAAAGTTGTTACTATTTTAAACAAATTCTCGCCGGAAGATTCTCAGGCAATCACAAAGTTTATGCAAACTCCTGATTTAGAATCACAGATTGATCCGGAACTAACCTGCCAGTGTTTGAATGAAATTAAAGAGTATCTGCCTAAGAAGCCCAAATTAACCGAGGAAAATATTGTTAAGCACATGCAGAGAATTTTTGATAACACAAGCAGAGATAAGGTTGAACAGTTAATAAAATACGAGCGCCCGTTTGTGAAACGTTTTGTTTCCTCTGCTTATGATGATGAATATTACCGTATTCCGCTTAAAGTTGCGGGTGTTATTGCACAATATGTTCAGGATAGTATATAATACTAAGTATGTTAATAAAGAAAAATTCTCAAAGAATTAAACAAAGAGTAATTCCAGAGAAAAAAGTTGAGGAGGTTGTTAATAAACAGGAAGAGACAGGGCTTAATGTACCTGCCGGAGAGCCTGCGCCTGCAGAAGAACTCCATCCGGAAGACGATTTGTCGGAAAAGATTTTTGATATAGATAACCTTGACTTTACACAGAGAATAGAACGCAGAAGCGGTACAAGAAGAAGAGGATACCGCCGTATTGATGACAGGAAACTTGTCTCCCGCGCAAAAGATGAGGCTGATGCTATTAAAAAGGCTGCTTTTGATGAGGGATTTAAAGCCGGTATAGAAAAAGCGGACGCGGATTTAGATGATTTCAGGAATAAATTAAAAGCGTTTCTTACTGCAAAAAAAGAAGTCTTTGAATATATTGCGCCGGATATTCTGGAAATAAGCGTTGATATTGCAAAAAAAATAATTAAAAAAGAAGTAACATTGGACCCTCAGGTCGTTATGAATATAATTCTTGATATTCTTAAATCAATTTCCAAAACAGAGCCCAAAATCCTTATAAAAGTCAATCCCGCGGAAGTTCAGTTTGTGAAGGATAATATGCCAAACGCTTTGTATGAGCTGGGTGTTGAGGCAAAAGTAAATGTTGCGGGTGATGAGAATGTGCAGGAAGGCGGATGTATATTTGAGACAAGTAACGGTATAGTCGATGCCAGTATTGATGCGCAGATAGAAATAATTAAGAAGGCATTAAGAGGAATATAGGATGGCAGCGGAAGGCGGATCAAAACCAATAAGCGAAATATTTTTGGCAGGGTTTGTGTTAGCACTTATCCTCATTTTGATTATTGAAATGCCTAACTGGGTTATCAATTTCTCAATTTCATTGAACATTACCCTTGGAATTGTTCTTTTGATGATTTCTTTGTACGTGCAGAAGCCTCTGGAATTGGCGGCATTCCCGTCTATTATTCTTATAGGTACAATGTTCAGGCTGGTTCTTTCAATTGCATCAACAAGGCTTATTCTTGCAAAAGGTGAAGCAGGGGAGGTAATCCACGCATTCGGAACGTTTGTTACCGGCGGTAATATGATTGTCGGCGGTGTAATCTTCCTGATTATTACGATTGTTCAGTTTATGGTAATCACAAAGGGTGCCGAACGTATCGCCGAAGTTGCTGCAAGATTTGCTTTGGACGCTATGCCCGGTAAACAGATGACTATTGATGCAGACTTTAACGCCGGATTGATTACTCCGGAAGAAGCGGTCAAACGCCGTGAAGATTTGCAGAGAGAATCGTCGCTCTTCGGTTCAATGGACGGTTCTATGAAGTTTGTAAAAGGTGATACAATCGCAGGTATCATTATTGTGCTTATTAACATTATCGGCGGCTTGTGTGTCGGATGTCTTATGAATAATATGCCTATTGCCGATGCGCTTTCAAAGTATACGGTATTAACAATCGGTGATGGTCTTGCATCACAGCTCCCGTCTCTTTTGATGTCAATTGCAGCAGGTATCGTTATGACCCGTGCTTCTGCAGGAAATGCGTCATTAGGTTCTGAATTGACTGCGCAGATAATGAGTAAACCGTATTCTTTATTCTTTGCTGCGGTATTTTTGGGACTTATTACTATAACGTCTCCTATTACGGGCTTGCCCTGGGCGCCGTTCCTGTTATTTACAATTATACTTGCTTTTGCAGGCTTCTCTGTATTAATTAACGCTGACGTTCAGGCACAAATGGGACAATTGGAAAGTGTACGGCAAAACATGCAGGATTTGGTAAACCCGAACAAGATGTACGAGCGTTTGGGCGTCGATGTTTTAAGCTTGCAGGTTGGTGCAGGGCTGCTTGTTATTGCTGACCCTGATCAGGAAGGTCAATTACTTGCTAAGATTGCCGCACTCCGTCAACGTGTAACGGATGAATTGGGTTATATTTTACCAAACATAAGAATTATGGACTCATCGGCACTGGAGGCGAATGAATACGTAATTTCTATCCGCGGTAATGCCGTAGCCTCGGGCTTTGTTTACCCGGGAAAATACATGGTTATTGCCGATCAGTGGGATTCCGTTATGAAATCCGTTCCTGATGATGCGATTATCGGGGTTGACCCGACCTATATGACACAGGCGTACTGGATAAGCAAAGAGGCGGCACAGGCTGCTAAAAAGGTTACAGCCGTTGATGCAACGGATGTTCTTGTAACGCACCTGCAGGAATGCGTACGTAAACACGTTGACGAAGTTATGACTAAAACGGATGTTCTTAAGCTTATGGAGCTTGTACGCTCGCAAGACCCGACTCTTGTTAATGACCTTGTTCCCGCTATTATTTCAACGAGTGATTTACGGAAAATCTTTGTTAACCTTATCAGAGAAAAAGTTTCTATTAAAGATATTATCTTTGTGTTTGAACGTTTATGCGATTACGCAAGGTTTAGTAAAGAACCGGATATTCTTTCCGAACGTTTGCGTGCGGCGCTCGGGCGGCAAATTTGTCTTTCTAATATTGATAAAGATAAAGTTTTGTATGCGCTTACGCTTTCGCCCGAATGGGAAAAAATCCTTGATGACAGCTGTCAGAGAACAGAACTCGGTACTATGTTCCTGTTAAATCCGATGCAGGTTCAAGATTTGATAGAATCTACGGCTACAACGCTTATGAATGCGCACCAGAATATCGGTGTGCAGCCGGTAATCCTTTGTTCTCCGAGAATAAGACTTCCGCTCTTTCAGCTGCTTGAGAGACATATTCCTACAATTGTAGTTATTTCTTATTCTGAACTTATTACCGATATTAAAGTCGAGGCGGTTGATACAATCGGCGATAATGCAAGATACGGCGGGTAGGAGTGATAAAAAAGTTCGTTTTGTTTTTGATAAAAATTTATCAGAAAATATCTAAATACACCCCTGCAAGGTGCAGGTTTTATCCTACTTGCAGTGAATACACACGTCAGGCGATAGAAAAATATGGACTTTTCAAGGGCGGCTGGCTCGGTATTAAACGTATAGTCAGGTGCCACCCGTTAAACGAAGGCGGGTATGACCCCGTGCCATAGTCCCGCGCCGGTGATACTTGTACTTGAGATTGCGTAAAATATAGGTATACAAATCTTCGTGTTAATGGTTAAGACTTTTCCCCCTAAAAAAGACCCCGTTTAATAACAGGGTCACGTAGGGTTATATAGATTTTATTAGTATAAACTTCTTCCTGCTCCTGTAACAAGTCCGGCGATACCGCCTATTATTGCTCCGAATTTACCACCTCTTCCTGCTTTACCCAGAAGTTTGCCGATACCGGCACCTGCTGCTGCACCTGCTGCTGTACCGCCTGCGCCCCAAACTCCGACATTAGCAACTCCGCCTGTAATCTTACCGAATGTTTTGTATGCGTCTTCCTGTTTTTTATAAGCAACATTTCTGTCGTCAACAAGAGCTTTTACTTCTTCTGCCGAACGTACATCTTCCATCCGCCATACAGAGTTAAATCCGCTGCCGAATGCGCCTTGCAAGCATTCATCAATTTTTTGTTGAATAGTTTTGCCACCGTTTGCTTCCATATATTTTTGATTAAATGCGGCTTTAATAGAAGCTCTGTTTGAAGGTGTTTCATCAAGCCGTTTACTGTTAACATCTGCATAGACTTTCGCGTAGGTTGCTAACCCGAAATTATAAATCTCAAGGAAACCTTGCACATCTTGAGCTTCTAATCGTTCGTTCATTTGTCTGAATACGTCATTAATATTTGTATTGCGCCTTGTCTTATCTTCAACGTGTGTGTCCTGTGCATCACTCAGCCGCACATCATAATTCATTGTATCTATTTGTCCGTTGTAGTTGATTGCGCGCTGCTTACGATTAAGTGCTGCCATCCCGTCCATGTAAATTCCTTGCGATTGCACCATTGCCTGAGCGTATGCCGGTGACATACCATAAAGTCCGTATCCGCCGTACCCGCCATAACCAAACATATCATATCCGTATGGAGATGACATGTAACCCGGCATACCCAACCCGTAACTCATTGTTGTATCATACATCGGATTGTAACCTGATGCCATAGAGGATTCCATATCCCATACCGAATCATTGTACAAAGGTGCAGGCAAACCCGAATATCCCATTCCGTTGTACAGATACGGATTTACATACGGATTTGTTGTACTTACGCTATTTATAGACGGAACCGTCATAAACAACCTCCTACTTTACCTATTACTAACCTTACATGTATATAAAGTTTTTGAATGTACTTAAATTGCCTTTTTTACGTCGAATGTTAACATTTCTTTACAAACGAAAATGTGAAAAAAAATATTTTGAGAAGTTTAGAAAATACGAAAATTCGCTCAAAACGTGTATTCAGCGGGGCTGTGACGAAACGAAACAAAGCTCTTGATTTTAGAATATGTCTATGTTACATTAATTAAGCGTAAGGGCTGCTAGCTCAGGTGGTTAGAGCGCACCCCTGATAAGGGTGAGGTCGGTGGTTCGAGTCCACTGCGGCCCAGATTTTACATTAGTGAAACCTTAAATTCATGTAAAGGTGGTGAATAAAAAACAATGCCTGAAATAAAAGTTGGAGAAAACGAAAGTATTGAAAGCGCTTTAAGACGTTTCAAGAAAAAAATCCAAAAGGCCGGTATCTTATCGGAAGTTAAGAAACGTGAAAGATACGAAAAGCCGAGCGTAAAAAGAAAACGCAAATCAGAAGCAGCTCGTAAGAGAAAAGTTTAGAATAAAAAAAGAGCGATTAAAAATCGCTCTTTTTGTTTGTTTTAGTTTATGGAATAAACCCCGCTAATTTTTGTGCTATGCTAAAGAAAATAGGGGAAGTATGACTAATAAATATTCTGTTGCATATTATGAAACTTTCTTACAAGAACGACGAAAAATGATGGCAGAAAAAATTAAAAATTATTATTATTCAATATAATAAAGGTGTATTGTTAATGAATAACTTAAAATCTGAATTTAAAAATTTTTTAATAGAAGAAGGTTATAAAGAAATAGCCCCTTCCGGAAAACCGAGTACTGTTTATTCCTATCAAAATGGAATAGATTTTGTTTGCGAAATTGAAAATATTACATGGGAAAAACTTGCAGAAGAAATTGATGCTATAGTGGAGTTATATGGTCTACAGGGTGCAAAGTCTGAACTTGGGGCTAAATCACACTCTACAGTTATAAATGCCTTAAAACAATTTAAAAATTTTATAAATAAAAAACAAGTTTCAAAAATTGATAACATTAATCATAAAAATAAAACATCAAATGAGTTTTTAAAAAATAAACTAGCAAAAAATAATATTCCATATAAAGTTTTAAATAATTCTTTTTATGAAATAAATATTGACAATAATAAATATTTATTAAAATGTAGAACTTATAATAAAAATTATACATTCGTAACTAAATCTGAAATCCCCGAATTATCAGATAATATTTTAATTGCACTTGTTGAATGGCAAAATGAACAACCAGTAAGTTTATATTTAATCCCAACTTCAGAATGGACTAGCGGTAAATGGAATATGCTTAAAGACAGAGATTATGAAGGGTTAAAATCAGAACCAGAATGGGGTATAGATATAAACCAAAGTAATAAATATGAATTAAATAATTTTCAATTTAGTAAATTTATTAATACTTTCAAGGAAGAACAAAATAAGAAAATAATAGAAGAAATTGAATGTTCAGAAGAAAAAGAAACAGAAAAACAAGCATTGATAAAGATTAGACTCGGGCATTCCAAATTAAGAGAGGATGTTATCAAAGCAAAAGGCGAGTGTGAAATTTGCGGGTTAAGTCATAACAGATTATTGGTAGCAAGTCATATTAAGCCTTGGGCTGAATCTGATAATTTTGAGAAGTTGGATTCTAAAAATATATTGCTGCTATGTCCAATGCATGATGCTTTATTTGATAAAGGCTTTATTTCATTTGATGAGCACGGAAAAATTTTAATATCAAAAGAATTAAATGAAGAGGAACAGGCTCTTGTCAATATAAACGAGGATAGTTGCATAGATATTGTTTCTGAAAAGCAAAAAGAATATCTACAATACCATAGAAACAATAAGTTTATCAAGTAACATCACCTTTTCTCAATATACAATTAGAATTTCTAAAATAATTTTTCTTGTTTGTCGGCGTTAAACGGGCACGCTTTGTATCAGCCCTCTGCCGACAAGCCGCAAGTTACATTGGCGTTAGAAATTAAAAATTTTCATATTGTATTGTTTACTTTAAAAAAATAGATAACATTTGAATAGATAATATATTATTTATTCGAACACTTGCGCTTCTTCGTCTGTTGCTTCCAGCAAAAATATTACCGGGCGAAATCCGTCATTACAGGCAACCATTGCTGAATTTTTGTCTTTCATCCAGCCGTCATAAAAGTCACTCCCGCCGTGAGCCAGTGTCATTGCATATTCCATCATAGATTTCCAGGCATTATCACATAGACCTTCCGGTTTTTGCCAGCCGTTTGTGTAAAATACTTGCCCCGGTTGATTATAGGTGCAAACTGTCAATCCTTCTCCTGCATATTTTTGAGCCAGTTCTTTATTAAAAGTGCATTCCATTACCGTTATTTTAACTTTTTTCATAATTTGTTCCTTTTATTTCTGATATTATTAATTATTTTACACAAACTAAAATCCTTTTTACACTGTTTTTATGTGAAGATTAATTTTTACCGTTCGGTAAAAATTGTACTTGTAAAAGCCGATTTTGCCATGAAATTTACCGTGCGGTAAAAAAATATGGTTCAAATCGTGCAATCTAAATCCTATTTATATGCAGCTCTTTTTGTTATTAAAAATCCGACCAATCAGTCGGATTTTTAACTTATGCTTTATAATCGGTAATAATGCCATCCTTTATAAGTCTTTCCCGAATATCTTTTTTACGGCAGAATTCTTTGTCGCCGGGAGAAAGAAGACGTTTCATTACCATTACTGTCGGAGTAATTATACCCAGTACAAGAATACCAATCCCTATATTGTTTATAATAGCACCGCGTTTCAGACGCTTTACAGTATTAAAGAACTGTTCAGTTGTTTCGTTAGGATTTCTTGTTTGATACTCTTCAAGAAGTTTTGTAAGTTTTTTATAGTGGTCTTTTAGTTCTTCTGTATCAATATATTTC
Source organism: Candidatus Gastranaerophilales bacterium (assembly GCA_944323635.1). Classification (GTDB taxonomy): domain Bacteria; phylum Cyanobacteriota; class Vampirovibrionia; order Gastranaerophilales; family Gastranaerophilaceae; genus CALUTH01. The sequence continues at coordinate 3,800 of CALUTH010000015.1, read as the reverse complement.
CTTGTATCAATTTCTCCGGTGTCTTCTTTAAACGAGAATTTTAAAATATCTTTTAAACTGATATGTGATTTTTTCTTTTTGTATGTTTGAATCATATCAGATTCCATTGCTGTTTTTACAACAAAATTGTCCTTATTATTATGGATGAATTCATATATTTTTAGTTCTTCCTGTGCTTTTAGTTTTTGAGTTAGTTCGTCTTTTGCATCCGGATTAATATTTTTATCTATAAGCTGGGCAAAAGCGTCAAGATCAGGTTTTAGAGAATTCGTTTCGTACGCTTTTCTAAACTCTGGATTTTCAATAACCCTTGCATCAAAGGATATGGTTTTGTTATAAACCTTCTTGGCGCGTTTTTCCAGAGCGCTTTGAAGCCACGGTCCTGCAACGTATAGGAAGAATAGAATAACGCCTTCTTTAAATGTATAACCCCATCTTTCCTGAGGACCTCTTGCATCAATAATTCTTTCTCCTGTTATGCCGCCATCTAAGAGCCACATATTTTTTACATCATTGGCTGCAAAATCCTGAAATTTGTTAATGATATTTCCCCAGCCAGTAAAAGCCGGAGAATTTGATGTTTTATCAGGTTCGTTTAGTCCTGCCGGTGAGTCATTTTTATTTTGCAGCTTTTGATTGTATTCTCCGTCTTGTTCTGTAGCTTCTTCTTCTGCAATAATATCATCTACGATATTGTCTATTGTTTCTTCATCTATTTTTTTAGATGCTTCAGAAGAAGAAATTTTACCATTTTTAAGCTGGTATTGCTTGTATTCTTCTAATATATTTTTAACAATATTTTTGTCAGTGTAGTGTTGTTTAAATTTTGTAAGACTTATGTATGTTGCGATTGCTAAACTTACTGCAGCAAAAAATTTACCTGTTGCGAGTTTTTTGTATAAAGCTTTATTCTTAATTACATTATCAACATTATTTTTCAAGTCTTTCGGGGTATATTTTTTTAGAAGCGGGATTAAATCCGGATTTCTAAAATTTCTTACATCGAAATTATAGTCCAGACCATTTGTTTTGAAGCATGAGAGGTTTATTACTCCTTTAAAGAATGGGATTCCAAATAGCCATAGGGCTTCAGAACCAAATTCATCTATAAGTCTGTCAAATCCTTCTTCTTTGCCTGTAACATAAGAACCTAGAGTCATGCCTGTCGCATTTGTTACGTCTTTTACACCCAGCGGAACTATGGATGACGGGTTTCCCAAAGTTGAAAATATTTTTGCTTGTATAACCGGTGAAAACATTGATATTCCTCTACTAGACTACTAAAACTGACTTGAATTGAATAAATGTTTTTGTCGTCGTTTCATATCCGCTACTAACCTTTCTAATTTAATTAAAAACAATGAATTTTATTTTTGACTGGTTGATGTAAAATCTTTACAATTATTTACACTAAAAAAGACCTTGTACAAGGTCTTATTTTTACACAGCTGCGAAATAACGTGTTTTGTAAAAACAAGCCTTAAAACGTTATTCGGGATTTTCGCAAACTTATAATCATGCTTTGATTATCATACAGGTATTTTAAATTGTCAAGTAATGCGGAAACTTTTGGGGTATAATACAAATAAATTGGAGCCGAAAATGCGTTTAGACAAATTTTTGAAAGTTTCACGGTTAATAAAGAGAAGAACTGTTGCCAATACTGTTTCAGAAAACGGGCGTGTGTTTGTAAACGGGAATCCTGCAAAACCTGCAAAACAGTTAAAAGAAGGCGATATACTGGAGATTGAGTACGCATCGGGGACGCTTAAGGTTAAAATCGTAAAGATTCCGACAGGGAATGTAAGTGTTCAGGAAGCGGAAACTTTGTATGAAAAAATTTAAAAGATTTACAAAAGTTAAACAACCACTGTGCTAAATTATAATTATGGATGAAAGACAATACGTACCTCTGCACCTCCACACGGAGTATTCACTTCTTGATGGTGCAATAAAGATTAAAGATCTTTGTAAGTTTGCAAAGGAGCATAATATGCCGGCTGTTGCAATCACTGACCACGGTGTTATGTACGGTGCAATTGATCTTTATCTTAATTGTAAAGAGGCGGGTGTAAAACCTATTATCGGATGTGAGTTTTATGTCCATGACGGCGATATAACGGAAAAAAATCCGAATGATAACCCGCTTTATCACTTAGTTTTGCTTGCCAAAGACAAAGACGGGTATATGAACCTGATTAAACTTGTATCAACGGCTCACTGCAAAGGGTTTTATTACAAGCCGCGTATTAATATGGACTTGATTAAAACCTATTCAAAAGGGCTTATCTGCCTGTCGGCATGCCTTGGCGGCGAGGTTCTTAAGAACCTGATGCGCGATGATTACGAGGGTGCGAAGGCGGCGGCGTTAAGGTTTAAAGAAATATTCGGCGAAGATTATTATATAGAACTTCAGGACCATGGTCTGCCGGAGCAGAAGAAAACTAACCCGATGCTCTTAAAACTGGCGCAGGAACTTGATATAAAAACGGTTATTACAAACGATTCCCACTATTTAAATAAAGCAGATGCGGATTTCCATGATACGCTTCTCTGCCTGCAGACAAACGCGCTTAAATCCGATGAGCACCGGATGCACTTTCCTAATAATGAATTTTATGTAAAAACACCGGAAGAACTCCGTGATGCTTTCAGGTGGATGGATACGGAAACTTTTGACAAATGTATCCAGAATACGGTAGATATTGGCGAAAAGTGTCACCTTATACTGGAATTCGGTAAAAGCCCGCTCCCGCATTACGAGGTCCCTGCGGGATATACGATTGAATCGTATCTGGATTACCTTGTTCATAAAGGTTGTCAGGCACGTTACGGCGAAGAAGTGCCGCAAAATATTCTTGACCGTGTTAAATACGAACTCGGAATTATTGAACAAATGGGGTTTTCTGCGTACTTTCTTATAACGTGGGATTTTATTAATTTTGCAAAGACCCATGATATACCTGTTGGTCCCGGGCGGGGGTCGGCGGCAGGTAGTGTTGTTGCGTATGCTCTCGGGATTACGGATCTTGATCCTATCAGGCACAATCTGTTGTTTGAAAGGTTTTTGAATCCTGAACGTTACAGTATGCCTGATGTCGATATTGACTTTTGTATTGAACGCAGAGGCGAGGTTATTGATTATGTAACTCAGAAATACGGTGCAGACAAAGTTTGCCAGATTATTACTTTTGGTACATTTGCTGCTCGAGCTGCGATGAAAGGTGTCGCAAGAGTATTTGGTATTGAGTATGCTCTTTCAAATAAGTGGGCATCTCTTATTCCGGCAGCCCCTGGGGCAAAAATTGATGATGCCCTGCAGCCGGGGATGGAACTTCGGGAGTTGTATGATTCCGATGAACAGGTTAAACGCCTTGTTGATATGGCAAAATCTATTGAAGGTATTAAAAACAACATCGGTATGCACGCTGCGGGGGTTATTATTTCCCACATGCCGCTTGATGAGATAGTACCGGTTCAGCCCTCAAAAGAAGGAATTATCATAACAGAATATCCTATGGCAAACCTTGAAAAATTAGGGTTGTTGAAAATGGACTTCCTCGGTCTTAGAAACCTTACTATGATTTCTAAAACCGTGAAACTTATAAAACGTTGTCAGGGAATTGATTTGGAGATTAATAAAATTCCTCTTGATGACAAACCTACCTATGATATGTTAATCAAAGGTGATACGGACGGTGTATTCCAGTTGGAATCTTCCGGAATGAAAAAACTGGTAAGAGATTTGAAGCCTGACGTATTTGAAGATTTGGGCGCTCTTGTCGCTCTTTTCCGTCCGG
>CALUTH010000014.1 GCA_944323635.1 Candidatus Gastranaerophilales bacterium | reverse complement strand
GGAACTGCTTAAGGCGGAAGAATAATTATTTTAGAATAAAACAAGGGGCGGTACGCTTTGCGTCCCGCCCCTTGTTTTTCGTATTATTTTCCGAACCTTTGTGCCAGCTCTTCCATGTATTTATCAAAACTTAACTCCTCGGCATTGTTCTTTTTAAGAAATTTTAAAAATTTTGGATAGTCATGCTCTGCATAATCATTTGATAATTTTATTTGCTGCAGGTGTTCGGGAGCTGCCTGAATTTCCTCGACATGTCTAACCCCGTAACCTATACTTTTGAAAAGCCCTTTGACCCTGTATCCGATAGTTTGTAATACGTCTTTTCCGCTTATTTCAAAAAACGGTGCATTTTCTATATCGGGGAGTTTAATTCCGTTCAGTTTGCAATTTAATTGAAGCCAGCCGGTTGATTTTTCCATGGCAGCAGCTGTGGAATTTATCCTGTTAAACGTATCGCAATCATTTAGAGAACGGTTTTTAAATACGATATAAGGACCTTCCTGAAAGAACTTGCCATAGGTTTGCATGATTTTATTGTATTCTTCAATATTGCATTTTACAATTTTTATCCCTTTAAACGATTGATTTTGATACGATGCGTTAGTTTTTGTTACTTGCATACGGTTTTCCTTTCTTATTTTTTTACTACCGCTCTCTGGAATATTTTGTTGTTGGGAATATTTTTCCCCATGCGGATAAGTGTTTTTAAAGCGAAGTTTAAAGGGTCTTGCCCTTTTTTACCGGCAAAAGATACCCGGGTAACGAGTTTGTAATCGTCGCTGTTCTGTGGAAAAGCGACATCCGAACGTTTTACAAAACGGGATATATCTAAACTCGGTTTATTATCCGGTGTTTTGCTGATGTCAACAAGAAGCCTTGTATTAAAATACAGGGATGCAATATTTTTTCTTGCCTGATTGAGTTTTTCAAACTGCTGTGTTTCAACCGCGTAGTCTGCTATTCTTTTAAGCGCGTCAGAATGAAAAAATCTTGCCTGAAAATTTATACCTGTATAATTATTTGAAAAATTAGTTTTCATTAATATTGCCTTTCAATAATAATCTGATTTTACTACACAGATTTAAAAAGGGTGAATTTGTAAATTTGCTAAATGATTATTACTTTGTAAATAAAATGTTACAAAATGTTTTTGCCTGTAATATGTAAATGTTTTTTTGTAAAAGCAGTTCTTTTATCAATTATCTGCTATTTCCTGCCTCTTGATTGTACAGTTTTTTTGGTTTAAAATCTATCCGTATACTACATTTTTTTTAAGGAGAAGTATTATGTCAAGAAAACCAATTATTGCAGGAAACTGGAAAATGAACCTTTTACAATCGGAAGCAAAAGCGCTTTTTGATGGTATAAAAGACTTTGCAAAAGGTTTTTCAGAATCCCAATTGCCGGGTATTGTTATAGCACCGACATTTACATCACTTTCAGCAGTTGCAAGTGAAAAATGCAATTGCGGCGCAGGCTGCGATAAGATTGCAATTGCGGCACAAAACTGCCACTGGAAATCTTCAGGCGCATATACCGGCGAAGTTTCTGTAGAAATGGTTAAAGATGCCGGCTGTGATTACGTTATCATCGGTCACTCAGAAAGAAGACAATATTTCTCTGAAACTGATGAAATGATTAATTTGAAGGCAAAATCAATCCTTGCAGGCGGATTAATCCCGATTATCTGCTGCGGTGAAACTCTTGAACAAAGAGAATCAGGTATTACTGACAGCCACATTGCATCCCAAATCAAGGCTGCATTAGATGGTATTTCATCAGAAGATGTTGCAAAATCAGTTATTGCTTATGAACCAATCTGGGCAATCGGTACAGGTAAAACCTGCGATGCAAATGAAGCAAACAGAGTTATTGCAATGATTAGAAATGTTGTTAAAGAAGTCGCAGGAGTAAGCGCTGCAGATTCTATCAGAATTCTTTACGGCGGTTCCGTTAAACCTTCTACTATTGAAGAACAAATGTCAAAATCAGACATTGACGGCGCATTAGTAGGCGGAGCAAGCCTTACTGCCGAAAGCTTTAATGAAATCATTGCAAACACAATGAAAGTATCTGTATAAAAGGATTAAACAAGGAGGTTCTAAGATATGGCACAGCAATATCCGCCGCCGCAACAGCAGCAAACGAGAACAGCATTAGTACTGTTTTTAAAAGGTTCTGCAACGCCTGTAGTTTTGTATTTTGAAAACCCGCAGGCTGTGTATGCTGAATTAAAACAGCTGATGAAATCGCCGAATCCTGTTCTTGTAGAAAAAGAACCCATCGGACCTGTAAGAAAACTCTGTTTTGTTTCAACGCAGATTGCGGGTCTGGTACTTCAAGAGGAACCCTATGTCGTATAATGTAAAAATTAAGGACATTGAAAAAGAAGAAGGCAAAGTCCTTACACAGCATTTTAAATTTGAGATTGAGGAATTATCCGCAAAAGTGGATAGTTCCTTAACCTTCAAATCATTAGGAGAATTTATTGAAGTATCAGGGCATGTCGATGGAGAAATTAATCTGGAATGCGATATTTGTCTTGAACCTTACGTACAGAAACTGGACTTTGATATTGATGAAACTTACGCCAAGACAACACTTTACGGTGAGTACGGCAACGAAGTGGAATTAAGGAACGGTCAGTTTGTAACAGATCTTAACGGGGCGGATGAGATTGATGTTTATGATTTATTGTATCAATCTGTAATATTATCTTTACCAAATAAAAAAGTTTGTGGTATAAATTGTAGTGAAGGTCTTTTTGTAACGGATGAAGAATATCAGCCGGCGGACGAAAGACTTGAAATATTTAAAAATGTAGAATTAAAAGACAACTAGTCGAAGTAGAAAAAGCAAAAGAAAGGTATAGAAAAATGGCAGTACCAAAGAAAAGAACCGGGCATAGCGCTCAAGGTAAAAGAAGATCAAACTGGAAGGCAACCAAACCGGAAACGGCAAAGTGTCCTAATTGCGGCGCAACCGTTTTAGCACATACAGTTTGTATGTCTTGCGGTCAATACAAAGGCAAAGTAGTTAGCATCAAGGCACCTGGTTACGTAGAGGCTGATGCAGCAGCAAAACCTGCAAAAAAATCAACAAAATCAAAGAAATCAGAAGCTAAAGCTGAAACTAAAGTTGAAGAAGTTAAAACCGAAGCTGTAGAAGAAGTTAAAGTTGAAGAACCGGCTGCAGAAGCGGTTGAAGAAGTAAAGGCTGAAGCGGAAGAAAAAACTGAAGAATAGTTACTTTACACATAAATAAGAGGAAAAGATGACAAGAATAGCTATTGATGCAATGGGCGGTGATTACGCACCCTATGAAGTTGTAGCCGGCGCAGTATGGGCGGCGCAAGAGTACGGTGTAGGGTTAGAGCTTGTAGGAAATCAGGACAGAATTGAGCAGGTTCTTGAACAAATCGCCAGAGAAGGTTTTTTATCCGAATGCGGCAGAGCAAGCAGGAAGCGCAGAGTTCGTGTTGATGTAAAATCCCTCGATATAAAAATAACTCATGCATCAGAAGTCATTGAAATGGGGGAAGCCCCGGGGCAGGCTATTCGTAAAAAGAAAAAATCCTCAATAGTTTTAGCTGTAAACTCGGTAGCAACCGGTAGCTCAGATGCTCTGGTTGCTGCAGGGTCTACCGGTGCGGCGATGGCTGCAAGTTTGTTCGGTCTGGGAAGAATTCACGGGATTGATCGGCCGGCAATTGCGGTTACTTTGCCTACTATGAAGAAACCTATTGTTGTTATCGATGCCGGCGCAAACAGCAATTGCACGCCTGAAATGCTCAGGCAGTTTGCTATTATGGGGCAGACATTCTCTAAAAATGTTTTAGGTATTGAAAATCCGCGTGTCGGTGTTTTGAACATCGGTGAAGAAGCGGGCAAGGGTAATGAACTTGCACAGCACACTTATAAACTCTTGGAAGAAGAACAGGACAAATTTAATTTTGTTGGTAATATTGAGGGGCGTGAAATTTTCCTCAATTTATGTGATGTGGTTGTATGTGACGGATTTGTAGGAAATGTAGCATTAAAAATAACAGAGGGGACATCTTCTATGTTGTTTAGAATGCTTAAAGAGCAGTTTAAATCTGACCTTCTCGGGATGATTATCGGTCTTCTTGCAAAACCGTTTATGAAAAGGATTTATACAAAAATTAATTATGAAGAATTTGGCGGCGCGCTTTTGCTTGGCGTTAAGGGGATAACCGTAATATCTCACGGCAGAAGCAGAGCTTATGCTATAAAAAATGCAGTCAGAGTCGCTAAAGAAGCAGTTGTTAACGGTGTTAACAGACAAATTGCAGAGGCGGTTGTATAATATTTACCGGAGGAGTAGAGATGGCAGAGAATAGAATTCCATTAAGAATAGCGGGTGTAGGATACGGTTTACCCGGGGCTGTTGTTACAAATGACGATTTAACCAAATTATATGAAACATCCGATGAATGGATATATACAAGAACCGGTATCAAGGAAAGAAGAGTTGTTTCGGGTAACGAAACCGCCATTGATTTAGGCTTTGAAGCTGCAAAGAATGCTATTGCAAAGTCAGGCATTAAGGTTGAAGACATAGACCTTGTTCTGGCGGCATCTTCAGCACCGCCGCAATTATATCCGGCGATTGCCTGTCATATTCAGTCTAAACTGGGTATTCCTAATTATGTACCGGCTTTCGATATTACGGCAGCTTGTACAGGACTTATTTACGGACTGCAAATTGCAAGAGGATTAATCGGTTCGGGGCTTTATAAGAATATTCTTATCGTTGCAACCGATAATAACTCTAAACTTGTTGACTGGACAGACCGTTCTACATCAATACTTTTTGGTGACGGCGCGGGGGCTATGGTTGTAACTCAGGCAGAAGACGGTATTGATGATGTTTTATCACTGGACATCAGAGCGGATGGCTCAATCGGTGAATATATTTATATGGATATGCCCGGGCAAACCTGTCCGCTTGTTAAGCCGGCAGAACAAAAAGACTGTCATATCAAGATGAACGGCAGGGAGGTTTACAAGTTTGTTGTTACAATCCTTCCAAAATACATTGAGAAATGTCTTGATGAGGCAAATATGAAAGCGGAAGATGTTGATTACTTGATCCCGCATCAGGCTAACCAGAGAATTATTGAAGCAATGCAAAGCCGTTTGGGATATGATGATAGCAAGGTCATTTCTAATATCCAGTATTATGGTAACACATCTGCAGCCTCCATACCTATTGCGCTGGCAGAAGGTGTGGAAAACGGTAAAATTAAACTCGGTTCGACAGCAATTTTGTGTGGTTTTGGTGCAGGTATGACGTGGGGTGCCGCTATAGTAAGACTGCGGGAAGGTATTTGCTAAAAAATAATGAAAATAAACGGTATAAATAAAATAAAGAGTAATGTAGTCCCTCCTGCTGTTTATAAAAAAATAAAAGATGGTGCTGCTACTCTCGGGTTGATAGCGCTTGCAGCCGGCGGTGCTTATTTGGGTAATCGTGTTATTGAGCAAACCCGACAAAATAAAGAGTTGGTAAAACAATATAATCCTGATAAGTACAATCAGATGTTAGAAACTAATAAATCCGATGCGGATTGGAATCGAGCTGCAGATGCAATTAGAGATTCGCTGAAGCTTGATAGTATAGCAAAAGTGAATTATGTAAAGGGCGTACAGGCTGTGCGTGATAGTTTGAAAAAAGCCGGACAATAAAGCCGGTTAGATTTGTATAAATGGAATATTAGTATATAGAAATTTGATTAAAAACAACAAGAGACAAAAGAAGTTGGGTATGCTTGCCCGACACAAAAAGGAGTATAATATGACAAAAAAAATAGCTTTTATGTTTCCGGGGCAAGGAGCACAATCTGTTGGTATGGGAAAAGACTTGTATGATAATTATGACGCTGCAAAAGATATTTTTAATTCTGCGGACAAAATTTTAGGCAGGAGTATTTCTTCGATTTGTTTTGCAGGACCGGAAGAGGATTTGAAACAAACTTATAACACCCAGCCTGCAATTGTTGCAACTTCTCTTGCAGCATTGGAAAGTTTTAAATCACAGCTTGATATTCAACCGTCATATACTGCAGGACACAGTCTCGGCGAATACTGCGCAATGTACGCATCAGGAGTTATGGATTTGGAAACGGCAATGAAACTCATTCAAAAACGTGCAGAGTTAATGGGTAAAACGGAAGGCGGTTCAATGGCTGCAGTATTGAGCGCTCCGGAAGGTGCTCTGGAGGAAGTGCTGAAAGAAGCATCTTCTGCAGGGTATGTTGATGTTGCAAACTATAATTCACCTGCACAGGTTGTTATAACAGGTGACAGCGCTGCTGTACAAAAGGCAGGCGAACTTTTAATCGCAAAGGGTGCAAGAAGAGTTGTTCCGCTCGCGGTTTCAGGTGCGTTCCACTCTAAATTCATGGAAGGCGCAGGCAAAGAGTTTGCGGAGTACCTGAAAGATTTTTCATTAAGCGATGCGTCAATCCCTGTGGTTACAAATGTAGACGCAAAAGCTACTACATCAAGTTCTGATTTTGTATCTAAAATGCCCAAACAGATTTATTCATCTGTTTACTGGACACAGTCTGTAGAGAACATGGTTAATGACGGGGTTGACATCTTTATAGAAATCGGACCCGGAAAAGTTCTTGCAGGATTGGTTAAAAAGATTGCACCGCAGGTAAAGGTATTTAATATCTTTGATAAAGCATCGCTTGATGCAACCGTAAGTGCTTTAAAATCTGAACTTTGCGGAGTTTAATATGCTTAAGGTTTTTCCCGGGGGGCATAATGCTGCACGGCAGTACCGGCATCCCGATTTAATTCCGCGGAATGTATATTTGCGTGAAGGCAGGATGGTTGACATGAATAAGGTTCAAAAAACAATTGATGACTTTGGGAAGGAGAGTTTTGCCGAAAAATGCGGCAGGTTCTTTAAGGAAATTGGCGGCAGAATCTCTAAAATTTTTCAGTAGTGTATTAAAAAGGCACAATTGAAGGATATTCAAATTATACAAAATAAACAGAAGAGACAGAGGTTTCTTATAAAAATAAGGAGAAAAAGTAATGACAGAAAGAAAAATTGCATTAATTACGGGCGGATCACGCGGTATCGGTTTAGCGTGCGCTATTGAACTGGCAAAGGCAGGATGTGACATTATCATTAATGATATTTGCGATTCAGAAAAAGCAAAACCCGCGCTGGATGAAATCAAGGCTTGCGGCGTAAACGCTTATTTCTACAGCTTTGATGTTTCTGACGATAAAGCTGTTCAGGAAAATGTTGACAAAATGATTGCGGAACACGGCAAGATAGATATTCTTCTTAACAATGCAGGTATTACAAAAGACGGTTTGTTTGTAAGAATGGATATGGAACAATGGGAAAGAGTTATCAAGATTAACCTTACAAGTGCATATTGTGTAACCCACGCTGTTATTAAGCACATGATGAAGGCAAGACAAGGTTCTATTATCAATATGTCAAGTATTGTAGGTCGCCACGGTAACGCAGGTCAGGCAAACTATTCTGCATCTAAAGCAGGCTTGATTGGTTTGACTCAAACACTTGCAAAAGAATTCGGTTCAAGAAACATCAGAGTAAATGCTGTATGTCCGGGATTCATTCAAACTGCTATGACACATGATTTAGCAAATATTGATGAATACTTAAAAGCTATTCCGATGAAGAGACTTGGTACACCGGAAGACATTGCAAAAGTTGTTAAATTCTTAGCGCTGGATACAGACTATGTAACAGGTCAGGCTATAGAAGTTGCCGGCGGGTTGATGATATAATTTTTGAAACATAAAAGAGGTATGTTAACATAGCATACCTCTTTGTTTATAGGATGTAATTAAATTAAAAATAGATTTATCATTAATCAACAGAAATGTTACAAAAAACGCTGAACTGTAACAATTTTTATACTATGTTGCAAAAATATCTTTAAATAGTATAATTTTAAATGACAGTATATTATACATTTAATAAGAGGAAATAAAGATGAGTACATTAGAAAAAGTTAAAAAAGTAGTTGTAGATCAATTAAGCGTTGATGAAAGCTTAGTTACTCCTGAAGCAAGCTTCACAGCTGATTTAGGCGCAGATTCATTAGATACAGTTGAATTGGTTATGGCATTTGAAGCTGAATTCGGCTGCGAAATTCCTGATGAAGAAGCTGAAAAAATCCAAACAGTTCAAGACGCAGTTAACTACATTGACGCACATTCATAGTCCTATACAGGATAAATCAAGCTTGTGAGGGCGAAAAATTAAATATTTAATTTTTTGCCCTCTATTTATTAAGGGAAAGAGAACATGACTAAACGCAGAGTTGTAATTACCGGATTGGGAGCCGTTACTCCTTGTGGTATTGGTGTAAACGAATTCTGGAAGAATATGTTAGATGGTGTTTCAGGTATTAGTCTTACTGAAGCTATGGATACTGAGCGCCATACTGTAAAGATTTCAGGTGAAATAAAAAATTTTGAACCGGAAAAATACTTAGATGTAAAAGAGGCTAAGAGAATGGATAGATTCACACAGTTTGCAATGGTTGCGGCTGATGAGGCTATCAGAGATGCAGGTTTAAAAGAGGGCGATTATGATCCGTACAGGGTTGGCGTAATTGTTAGTGCGGCAGCCGGCGGGTTTAAAACTTTTGAAAAAAGCCATAAAGATATTATAGAAAAAGGACCTACAAAGTGTTCACCGTTTACTATACCTATGTTGATTGTAGATATGCCTTCCGGCAGAATTTCAATGAAGTACGGGTATAAAGGTGTTAACAAGGCAGTAGTTTCTGCATGTGCAACCGGTTCTCACTCGGTGGGTGATGCGTTCCGTACAATTCAGTACGGCGATGCGGATTGTATGATTGCAGGCGGCTGTGAGGCTACTATTTGTGATGTTGGTATAGGTGCGTTTACCGCCGCAAGGACATTGTCAAAACGTAATGATGAGCCGACTAAGGCAAGCAGACCTTATGACAAAGACAGGGATGGATTTGTTATGTCTGAAGGTGCAGGGGTTCTTGTTCTTGAAGAATATGAAGCGGCTAAAAAGCGTGGTGCACACATTTATGCAGAAATTGTAGGTTACGGACAGTCTGCAGATGCGTACGATATGGTTGCTCCTTGTCCGGATGGTAAAGGCGCTACCAAATCAATGGAATTTGCGCTTGCTGATGCAGGTATGAAACCTGAGGAAGTTCAATACATCAACACTCACGGTACTTCAACCGGACTTGGCGATATTGCAGAATCTAAAGCTGTTGAAAGAGTTTTTGGCGACAAGGAACATAATAAGTCTTTGTTTATATCTTCAACAAAGAGTATGCATGGACACATGCTGGGTGCAACCGGTGCGGTAGAAAGTATCGTATGTGTTAAAACAATTACTGATAACATAATTCCGCCTACAATCAATCTTGATAATATTGATGAAAATGTGGCGAATCTGAATTATGTTGCAAATAAAGCTTTGAAAAAAGAAGTGCATGCGGCGCTCTCAAACTCTTTCGGGTTTGGCGGTCACAACGCAACACTCCTCTTTAGAGAAGTTTAAAAATTTTAGATGTTCATATCATATTAATATCAGGCGGAACATTGTTTCCGCCTTTTTCTGGGGGGGAAGGGGTAAATATAAAGTTAGACAGAAAAATCGCTGCATAATTGGAAGGTAGTTTAGTATAAAATGACGGATAAATCATAGCCGGAGATTTCGGGGGGAATATTATAATCCGGCAGTTAGGAGGGGTTAATGGCAGAGAGCATAATAATTTTTTCGGGGAAACAGTATTCCGGCAAAGATACGGCGGGTAAGTTTTTTCTTGAACATCTTGACGGGTATAAACGCTGCGCGATGGGCGATATTATAAAAATGGAATATGGTAAAAAACACGGGATTTCTCTTGAGGACATTGAAAATAATAAGTCTAAATACCGTCAGGGGCTTATAGAACTGGGCAACTGGGGGCGGGCGCAGTCGCCTGATTACTGGCTTGAGAAAATTATTTCCCTGGACGGCAAACTCATTGTAACGGATGTTCGCGTCCCGCATGAGTACGAGGTTTTTAGGAATGCCGGCGCAATTACAATAAGGATAGAAGCCTCAAGAGAGACCAGAGCAGCCCGCGGAACACTTGTAGGCGAGGATGACATAACGGAAGTCGGACTTGATGATGTCCTTGGCTGGGATTACGTTGTTGAAAATGATTCTGATATTGAGAGTTTTGAACGTAAACTCTTAGAGATTATAAACGATATAAAAAAGGAAGTTAAGGATTTTTAAAAAATCTAATAATATAAAATAGCGGGTTTGGAATTGGAAAATAAAATTTGTAATATTCTTTCCCCAGAATATTCAACCAACCATAAATATCGCTGCCGTAAATGGTATCTACGTCTGCGAGAAATTCAACATACCTGAAGTGTATGCGGGAGTTTGCCCCCATTTACATTCTTTTTAATATATTTTAGTATATTTGCAGGATAATTGTTTTTGCCTAAAACGCATAAAAGTTTATAATTAGTATTCTTATAGTTGTTTTCAAAGAAATTATAAAGTTTCTCAATAAACTCTTTATCTTCATTCAAATTTGTATGTTTAATTTTAATGATGAAAAGAGTCTTTTTATCGCTATGTATTAATTTATAAGTTTTTTCTCCGAGGTATTTAATACGGGATAATAATTCTTTTAGATTATCTTTAACAATTTGATTGTTTATACTTCCATCCTTGTTAATAAAATCTTCTTTCTTATTTCTCGGGTGAAAAGATATTTGATATTTAGAACCGTAAAACATTCCATGTGTTTGATATGTGTATTCATCATTTTGAATATCAGTTAAATTATTAAGGCATTCAATAAATTTTTCTCTGTTATGTTCAAAAGAATATGTAAAAAGATAATGGTTACATTCAGTCTTGAGTAAATCATTTAATCTAAAGGCAACTTCGCAATTATACCCTAGTGAACATAGTTCATCGTATTTTCTGCCCCATTTTAATGCTCCTATTAACGGATATTTCCCGCGAATTATATCTATAAATCTTTGTATTACAGCTGCCCCCATATAAAATAATCCTTATATAGTCTTATTTACTTGAATCCCATAATTCGTCATCATAGTGTACAAGTTCAAGGTGCCCGATGATTATCGTGTCGCCGTTTTTGATACCTTTTTTCTTAAGTTCTTCAAACACGCCCATGGAGGTCAGGATATTTTGCAGCCGTACAACCTGCTCGGTATTTCTGGCGTCGGTAACGCCTGCCAGCCGGTTAATTTTGCCGCCCGTTACTATAAACCCGTCTTTTGCAAATTTTGTAACCTCAAAATTGCTGTCATCATTATCATAGGCGCCGGTATCTTCCTGAATATCAATTTCAAAATCAGGTTTAGGAATTTCGTCAATTTTTTTGTCTATAAAGAATAACAGCTCCTGCAGGTTTTCCCGCGTAACTGCAGATATTACAAAAACATCGCTTGAAATTTTTTGAAATTCTTTTTTTAATTCTTCGCGTACAGTTTCATCTACGGCGTCCGCCTTGTTTAAAACAGTTATTTGATAAAGATTTTTTAACCTTTCAGAGTGCTTGGCAAGTTCGTTATTAATGATTTTGTAATTCTCAAGCGGGTTTTCGACTGTCATATCTACAATATGAAGTAAAAACCTGCAACGCTCAACGTGGCGCAGAAACTCGTGCCCGAGCCCTACCCCTTCGCTTGCGCCTTCGATTAATCCGGGGATGTCAGCAATAACGTATGCGCCGCCGTCTGATTTCTTTACTACACCGAGGTTTGGAACAAGTGTTGTAAACGGATAATCTGCAATTTTAGGTTTTGCGGAACTTACTGCGCTGATAAATGTTGATTTGCCTGCGTTTGGCATACCGAGAAGTCCCACATCCGCTATGAGTTTAAGTTCTAATTCTAAAACTCTTTCTATTCCCGGTTCTCCGGGTTCGCAAAACTGCGGGGCTTTTCTGTTTGCGGTTGCAAAACGTGCATTTCCGCGCCCGCCGCGTCCGCCTTTTGCTACAAGCAATGTTTGCCCGTCCTCTGTTAAATCCCCTATTACATTTCCGGTCTTTGTGTCGCGGACTACCGTGCCGAGCGGAACTTTGATGTATAAATCATCGGCGCCCGCACCGTGCATTCCTTTGATACCGCCGTTTTCGCCGCCCTGTGCTTTGTAAACGGATTTGTGTTTGAAATCCATAAGTGTTGAGATATGCTCGTCAGCAATCAGATAAATATCTCCGCCGCGTCCGCCGTCGCCGCCTGCAGGCCCGCCTTTGTCGACGTATTTTTCACGGCGCCACGCAACCATGCCGTTGCCGCCCTTGCCTGATACTATTCTGATTTTTGCTTTGTCTAAAAATTTCATGTTTTAATCCGCTTTTGTATTATAATGCTACTATGAACACGACAAAAAATACATTATTTTCTAATAAACCTGTTACAATTGATGAAAATTCAATTATTATGGCGCTTGAATCAAGCTGTGATGAAACCGCCGGCGCAATCGTAAGGGGCGGGCGGGAAGTTCTTGCCAATGTTGTTGCCTCGCAAATAAAGACGCACGAAGTATACGGTGGTGTAATACCTGAAATTGCGGCGCGTGAACACCTTGAGGCGGTTAATTCGGTTATTGATGAAACCTTTAAGCAGGCGGGACTTAAGCCTGATGATGTGACCGCGTTTGCGGGGACGGTGGGACCGGGGCTTGTCGGCTGTCTCCTTGTCGGGCTTAATGCGGTAAAAACACTTGCGCTTGTACACGACAAACCGTTTATAGGTATCAATCACTTAAACGCGCATATCAGCGCCAATTTTATTGATACGGATTTGGAACCGCCGTTCATTGCACTTCTTGTGTCAGGCGGGCATACACAGATTATTGAAGTTAAATCATATTCCCAAATGGAGATTATAGGCGAAACTATTGATGATGCTGTGGGCGAAGCTTATGACAAAGTGGCGCGGCTTATAGGACTGCCGTATCCCGGAGGTCCTAAGCTTGACAAACTTGCGCAAGTCGGAAATCCGAAGGCGTTTCAACTTCCGCAGGCAAAAGTCGGTGAGTATGATTTTAGTTTCAGCGGCTTGAAAACTGCAGTATTCAGATTGGTGAAGAGTTTTGACGGCAAAGAATTACCTGTAAATGATATTTGTGCATCGTTTCAGGAATGTGTGAGCGAAACGCTTTTAAAGAAAGTGAAAAAAGCGCTTGTTGACAGAGGGTATAAAACTGTTGTGCTGGCAGGCGGCGTTGCTGCAAACAGTGAAATAAGGCGAAAAATTTTTAACCTTCAGGAAGAAGGATATAAAGTGTATGCCCCCGCTATGAAGTACTGCACTGATAACGCCTCGATGGTTGCAAGCTGTGCTTGCTTGTTTGAAAACTCTCTGGATGATATTAATGTAGAAGTATTCTCCCGCGGATAAGGGGTAAATGAAGGGGGTAAAAGGGGTAAAGTGGTAAATAAAAGGGGCTAAAATTGCCCTGCAGCAGCCTGCGCAATATGTTTTGAGGGTAGGACAAAAATTGCCTGCGGTGTCTCTTTTAAGACGGCAGCCCGTATTATACCTTTCTTTCCCAGACCATTAATCGTTTATTGTGTTCAAGAGATTTGAAACCGTTTTTCTTATAAAATTCTATAGCAGTAGGTGTTGCGCAGAGAGTTATTTTGTTATGTACAAGTTTTAGACAGTCCAGAATTGCACTTCCTATTCTCTTAAAAAATGGAGGATATGGATATGAGTATAAATAGTGAGGATCAATCTGCAGATAGTTAAGGTTGATTGTTTTGCCGCCTTTTTCTGTGATTTCGGATATTCCTAATATTTCATCTGGATGTAAATTTTCAAATCCGGTTTTTTGTTTGGTAAGCGCAAAAAAATTAAGAAATTCAATATTTTCGCTTTTATTATTTAAATAAAACGCATCATTGTATATATTGCTTGCGTATGTATCGTCACCAAATTCCCAAATTGTTTTTTTTAATGTATTTAAATCGTTTGTGTCAAACGGGTTTAATTCTACAAAATTTGCTGTGGTTTTTGTGTAGAGCTTGCTTTCGTATGAAAATTGTTTTATCGGGATTTTGCGTATAAAATTAGCGCCAAATGAGATATTGTTGTCCATTTGTCGGATTAAACCGTCTGAATAAATTTTTTTGCTACGGGTGTAATAAATTGTTACAATCCCGGATGTAAAAATATGTAACAAAAATATCCGGATAGGGGCAATTTTTTGATTTCAGGCGTTTTAAATATAATAACGATAGAAGGTAGCAAATTTATGTCGATGTTTGGTGATTACGGCGCATACAAAAAATACGAACCAGCTTATAACGAATGGAAAGAGCGGCGTGATACTCAGGAGGCTAAAAGGCTTGAGTATTTAAAACAAAATCCGGACGCGATTAATCCTGAGGACATAAAGCGCGGCAAAACTTTGTTACGGGCAATAGACATAATGGATGAGTATTCCCAGAGAAACGCTGAGAATATGGAAGTTGCAACAGAGAGTGTCGGTCAGGGAGCTCTTTCTTTTGCGATGATGGGCGGTGCACTGGCAGGATTTGGTGTATCAAGAATAAAGAGTGTTAATAAATTCCTTATGTCAGTGCTGACCAAAATGAAACCAAAGACTGCACAAATAGTTGCAACAACAATACCCTCTCTTGCCGGTGTTTTAATTTCTACTGCCGCTGCATTTCCTGTATTTGCACTCAGTGCAAAGGCAGAAATTGCGGCATCCAAAAAAGGCAGATTTGAGGCAATGAAAAACGAATTAAGCGACCCGAAGGCGTTTGCCGTGCTTACCGAAGAACAGATGGCGGAAGTCAAGAACAGGGCGGATAAAATTCCCGTTGAAGAGGTTAAACAAAAAGAGAAAAAAGGTTTCATAGAAGGCATGAAACTCATGAAAGGTACTATATGGGAATCTAAGGCGTATAAAGCGCAGCGCAAGGAATTTGAAGATAAAATTAATGCCCAGAGCGAATATTTTGATAAAGATTTTACGCAGGAAGAAATTGAAGACGCTAAAAAGGATCAACAGCTTTTAACAAAACTTGTTGAAAAAATAGACATTGCATCGCAGGATTATGCAGAGAATGCGGAACTTGGCGTATCTGCGCTTATAACTTCGGTCTTTGCATTCTCCACCTTAATGGATATAGGGCTTACTAAATTAATGAACGCAATGAAAGTTAAATCAGCATCAACAATATCTGCTGCATTAAAAGTATTCACTGTTGCCGCAACTCTGGGAGCATCAATTGCGTCTGCATCTATTACAAAAGAGGCGTCCAAAATAGGGCGGTTCAAAGTTAAGGATTATCTTTCCAAACACCCGGAATCTCTGGTTTATGTTCCCGATGAAGCAACCGGAGAAATTTCCGATGTGGAGATAGAAGGGTATCATAAACCCGGATTTTTCCATTTTATGCGGCATGTCTGGGGTGATAACAGACGTTATCAAAAGTATAAAAAGAACGAAGCAAACGATGAAAAACGTTTCTATAAGGCGCTTGAGAGCATTGAAATTACTCCGGAGCAGGAAAAAGACGCAAAACGCCTGCAAAAAAATACGTTTATGACGTTTAACAAAGTTGATCATAATTCACAAAAGTATTCCGAAAGTGTTGAAGCGCTCGGACAATCTATATCATATCCGATTACTTCAATAGCAACTTTAATCGGTGCGGTGCTCGGGACGCCGTATCTGTTTAAAGGCGCAAAAGGCGGAATTGAGCAGGTTAAGAATTTTTCCAAATATTTTTCTATCATTCTTCTGAGTACATTGCCCGCAATGGCAGCGAATGCGTATCTTACTAAAAAACAAAAACGCGCATCGCGGGTGGCTGATATGCTCTCTATTCAGGAATTAAATGATTACAGACATTTTGCAGATTACAGCAAAGAGATTAAGGCTGATGTACAAAAGGACAAAGCAGTAACAACCTAAATCGGAGAGTAGTGCGGTTTTATTGTGATTAGATTGTTAACGCATTAGGGATTCTTTAGGAAGTTGTTTTTTTGCTCTTTCTTCGCGCGCCTTTTTCTTTGCTTCCTCTTCTGCTTTTTTAGCCTCCTCCTCGGCGGCTTTCAATTCTTTTTCAAGTTCATCCATACAAAATTGGCGTGCCTGCTTAAACTCTGCTTTATCAGGGTTTTTAGCGATTGCCTTGTCATACTCTCTTATTGCTTCGCGCCACATTTTGGCGGCTTTAAAGTTATCCGCTGTGTATGCGTAAAGTTCTGCGGCTGCTGCATAATCACGTTTTGCGTAATCTTCTTTATTTCTGCTTTTGTAAAAATCTCCTCTGTCGGTGTAAAAATCAGGTTTTAGCGGTTTTAATTCAACGGCTTTGTCAAAATCCCATATTGCTAAATCGTCCTTGTTCATCTTTGCGTAAATCTTGCCGCGGGAGGCGTAAATCTCTGCGCGGTACGGACGCATTCCGAGGGTTTCCGTAAGGTCTCTTACCGCAAGCGGGTATTCGTTTAATGCTTCATAGCAGGCGGCGCGTCTGATGAGGAGTTCCGAGCGTCCGGGGGCGAGTTCTATGGCTTTTGTGTAATCCTCAAGGGCTGATTTGTAATCCTGTTGTTCTTCGTAATACATCCCGCGCCGCGTGTATTCAAGACTGCTCTTTGATGAGTATTTGATAATTTTCTGTACATCAATACTGTTTGGCGGGCTTTCTATTGCCTTATTTTCTGAATCAGGTTTTACCGTTAAAGGTTTTGATGTATATACTTTATCAGTTTCATCGTTTTCATTCAAATCAGGTGCCGGAAGAGTTTTGGGCGGCTCTGTTGCGGTTATTGCCGCCGGATTTGTGCTGTTTGTATTTTGGACAGGGGCTGACTGCGCGGTGTTTTGTCCTGCTGCCGGTGATGCGGCAGCACCGCTGTCAGGCGCCGCCTGCGCAATTGCAAATTGCCCGAGTATACAAACTAAAACTAACGCTCCAGATATTTTATACAAGTGTACAAACCTTTCTGTATTCTGTTATACCATTATACTCCAAATTCGGGTAGGAGTTATGGAATTTTAGCGCCCTTAAATACGCCCCTGCCGTATCAAGCGATGTAAAACAGGGGGTTGAATACATTTCAGCGATTGTTCTTATCATAAATCCCCTGTTTTCAGAGCCTATACGTGCGGCGTTTGCATTGGTTGAGGGGGTGTTTATAATAAAACATAGCTGCTTTTTCTTCATGTGTGCCTGCATTTTGGGTATGTCAAAATGTTCTATCTCTTTTGACGGTATACCGCGCTCTTCCAGATATTTGTGTGTTCCCGTTGTTGCAACAATTCTGAAACCTAATTCCACAAGTGTTTTTGCTATTTCATCGCACTGTGGTTTTGTGTGGTCATTAAGCGATAACATAACATCCCCGTTAAGTCTGTCAAACTTATACCCTGCCGCAAGAAACCCTTTCACAAGCGCCCTGTCAAACGAAGTATCAATCCCCAGAACTTCGCCTGTAGATTTCATTTCCGGCGCAAGCGCGGGGTCTATTCTGTTTAATTTCTGGAACGAGAATACCGGAACTTTTACGCATACAAGGTCTGTTTTGTCGTACAATCCCGGTTTATATCCGAGTTCTTTGATACTTTGCCCGAGTGCGGTACTTATTCCGAGTTCTACCATCGGGATGCCTGTTACCTTGCTCATAATTGGCACCGTTCTGGATGCGCGCGGGTTGACTTCTATAACATACGCCACATCGTCCTTTAAGACAAACTGGATATTCATCAATCCTTTTATTTTAAGCGCCTTGGCAAGCCGTTCCGTGTAGTCTACAAGGGTATTAATCATTGATGCTTTAACCTTTTGTGTCGGATAAATCGCCATACTGTCGCCGGAGTGAACGCCAGCCCGCTCAATATGTTCGGTAATCCCGGGGATAAGTACGTTTTCGCCGTCCGAAACCGCATCAAGTTCAACTTCTTTACCCTCAATATACTGGTCAATCAGGACGGGGTGCTCGTCTGAGAATTTGAGCGCGGAATTGAAGTATGTTATTAATTCCTCCGTATTATAAACTACCTGCATTCCCCGCCCGCCTATCACGTATGACGGACGTACAAGGAGCGGAAATCCCAGTTCTTCTGCCGTTTCGATTGCCTCTTCGACCTTTCTTACTGCCTTCCCTTTCGCCTGCGGGATGTCAAGCGCATGCAGGAGCGCCTCAAACTGTTTTCTGTCCTCGGCGAGGTTTATTGATTCAAGCGAAGTTCCGATTAGTTTAACCCCGTTTTTATCAAGTTTTTCCGCGAGATTAATTGCTGTTTGCCCGCCAAATTGCACCATTACACCGTAAGGTTTTTCGCTTTCAACAATATTCATAATATTTTCAATATTCATCGGTTCAAAATAGAGTTTGTCCGCAACATCAAAATCGGTTGAAAGTGTTTCGGGGTTGGAGTTTACAATAATTGCCTCGTATCCTTTTGCCCTGACACCCCACGCTGCGTGCACCGAACAGTAATCAAATTCTATACCCTGCCCTATTCTTATCGGACCTGAGCCTAAAATCAGGATGCTTTCTTTGTCTGTAATCATGTTTTCATCATACTCATTGTAAGTTGAGTAATAGTACGGTGTGCAGGCTTTAAACTCGGCGGCGCATGTGTCTACTATTTTAAACGCGGCTTTAATATCGTGTTCTTTCCTGAACGCCTCTATATCCTCAAGCCGTTTTCTTGTAATAACCGCAATTTCACTGTCTAAGAAACCTTTTTCTTTTGCCTCAAGATACAGTTCTTTAGTAAATGGTTCAGTTTTAAGCCGCTGTTCAAACTCTACAAGGTTTTTAATTTTGTAAATAAACCACTTATCAATCTTTGTAATGTAATTTATTTCATCAACGGAAATCTTCCTTGAAAGCGCTTCTGCTACCCTGAAAATCCGCCTGTCGTCCTGAATTGTCAAAAGTGCTTTGAGTTCTTCATCCGAAAAAGAGATGTATTTTTTTCTGACCAATCCTGTATTTTTATCTTCAATTGAAGTGATTGCTTTTTTAAACGAACTTTCAAAAGTGCGCCCGATTGCCATAACCTCGCCCGTCGCTTTCATTTTTGTACCGAGGAGCCTGTCTCCGTGGTCAAATTTGTCAAACGGCCACTTGGGAATTTTTGTTACAACATAATCGAGCGCCGGTTCAAACGCCGCTGCGGTTTTCTGTGTAATAGCGTTTTTAATCTCATCCAGCCTGTATCCGATTGCAATTTTGGTTGTGACTTTGGCTATCGGAAACCCTGTAGCTTTTGATGCAAGTGCTGATGAACGACTTACGCGCGGATTAACCTCTATTACATAATACCGACTGCTTGTAGGGTCTAAGGCATACTGAACGTTGCACCCGCCCTCAATTTTAAGTGCGCGGATGATTTTCAGCGCAGAACTTCTCAATGTTTGATATTCTTTGTTTGTAAGTGTCTGCGACGGGGCTGTGACAAAGCTGTCTCCGGTGTGTATTCCAATCGGGTCAATGTTTTCCATATTACAAATGGTTATTGCCGTATCGTTTGCGTCGCGGATTACTTCGTACTCTATTTCTTTGTATCCCGCAATACTTTTTTCTATCAACACCTGAGAAATAGGACTTCTTAAAAGTCCGCTGTAAACTATTTCTTCAAACTCTTTTTGATTAGAGGCAATGCCGCCGCCCGAGCCGCCGAGTGTGTACGCGGGGCGGATTATGAGCGGGAAACCGGTTCTTGATGCAAATTCTTGCGCCTCCTCCATATTTGAGGCTGTAACGCTGTCGGGTACAGGTTCGCCGATTTCTACCATAAGTTCTTTAAACAGTTCTCTGTCCTCGGCTTTTTTTATTGAATCAATTTTTGTACCGAGAAGTTTGACGTTGTATCTGTCTAAAATCCCTTCTTCGTAAAGTTTTAGCGCCATATTAAGCCCTGTTTGCCCGCCTAGTCCTGCAAGTAGTCCGTCAGGCCGCTCTTTATTTATGACGTACTCAAAGGTTTCAACCGTAAGCGGTTCAATATAAACCTTATCCGCGATTGTTTCATCCGTCATAATTGTTGCGGGGTTTGAGTTTATAAGTACTACTTTTATCCCTTCTTCTTTAAGCGCTCTGCAAGCCTGAACACCCGCATAATCAAACTCTGCCGCCTGACCTATTACAATCGGGCCCGAACCTATTACAAGAACTTTTTTTATATCATTATTTCTTGGCATTATCCTAACCTCTTTTTATGAATAATTTTTTTAATCTGTCTAAAACATTATATTTGCGCTCTAACATTTCATTTACCCAGCCGTCAAAAATTACCTGCGCATCGTAAGGGCCGGGCGCTGCTTCGGGGTGGAACTGAACGGCGTCAATCTTAAGCGCTTTGCAGGAAAAACCTTCAAGCGTTTCGTCATTAAGATTAACGTAAGTTATGGCAACATTCTCCGGCAGAGAAGCAGGGGCAACTGCGTAACCGTGGTTTTGAGATGTCATAAAGACTTTTCCCGTTTGTTTGTTTATAACCGGATGGTTGCCGCCCCTGTGTCCGTATTTTAGTTTGTAAGTCTTTCCGCCAAGCGCTATACACAGAATTTGATACCCCAGACAAATTCCGTAAATCGGGATTTTGCCTGTGAGTTCTTTTGCGGTTTTAATTGTTTCTGCCGCATCCTGCGGGTCACCTGGGCCGTTGGAAATTAATACGGCATCAAACTTTGATTCAAGAATTTTATCAGCGCTTACGTCGTTTGGAAAAATCGTTAATTCGCATCCGCGGTCTTTAAAACAATCAATAATACTCTTTTTTATTCCGCAGTCGATAACTGCAATACGCAGCCCGTTTGTTTTTTCCTGCGCCGGTTTTACAACTTCCTCGGTACTTCTTGATACGAGTTTGGTAATATTTTTATCGATTGAGAAGTTTTTGAGTTTTTCTTTGACTTCTCCGGTGATTTCTTCCGTTGTAATTACACAGTTCATAGCGCCGCTCTCGCGTATTATTGTAGTGAGCCGTCTTGTGTCTATGTTTGAAACCCCGATTATATTCTGCTGTTTTAAATAATCTTTGAGTTTAATATAAGATTTGTAGTGGCTTTCGTTTTCCGAGTAGTTTTTTACGACAAATCCCGCCGCGGAAACCCTTGAACTTTCAAAATCATCTTTATTTATCCCGTAGTTGCCGATTTCGGGGTAAGTCATTACAATAACCTGCTTGGCGTAGGACGGGTCTGTTAAAATTTCCTGATACCCTGTCATTGATGTGTTAAAACAGATTTCTCCGAACGCCGTTCCTTCCGCGCCGAAGTTTTCGCCCTCAAAAATCATTCCGTTGTCTAATAATAATCTGGCTTTCATTATAAAATACCTTCAATTTCGTCATATATCTTTTTCATTGCACCAACCCTGTCATCATTTGCGGTTACTGCCCTTCCGATTACAAGGTAGTCCGCTCCCTGCGATACTGCATAAGCAGGTGTTGCAATACGTTTCTGGTCGCCTTTTACCGACCACTCGGGGCGTATTCCCGGGCATAGGACTTTAAAATCTTTTCCGCAGACGGATTTTATATCCGCACATTCGTGCGCCGAAGCTACAACTCCGCTCATACCGCTTGATTTAGCAAGTTTTGCAAGGTTTAATGCATATTCTTTTGTATCGTAGGGGATTTTTAATTCGTTGTTTAAGAAATCCGCTGAAACACTCGTTAAAAGTGTTACTGCAAGAATAACCGGCGCCTCATATCCGAGTTCTTTTGCGGCTGCGTTTGCGCCTTCTGCCGCCTGTCTCATCATTTCCGCCCCGCCTGATGCGTGCAGATTAAAAAAAGACGCCCCCTGTTTAATTATATTTTCGGACGCCTTTTTTACCGTATTTGGAATATCGTGGAGTTTTATATCAAAAAAGAATTTTCCGCCCTCGTCTTTTATAAACTTAAAAACTTCACTCCCGTTTGCCATAATGAATTGAAGTCCTACCTTAAAAACTCCGGTGTAATCTTTTAATTCCGTTACAAGCGCTTTTGCCTCTTCAAGCGTGTTTACATCAAGCGCCAGAACTATTTTTTCTTTAATTTTCGGGTTGATATTCATTTTATTTCTCCGTTTTCCTTAAATCATAAACTCTGTCCCCGATGACGGTTTGAATTACTTTTCCCGTAAGTTCCAAACCTTCATAAGGGGTTATTTTACATTTTGTTTTAAAGTTTTCTCCGTGTACCGTGTATTTTTTAGAAAGGTCAATAACGTTAAACTCCGCCCTCTCACCCGTTTTAAAACTGTGAACTTTTAGCCCTGCAATCTTGGCGGGGGTGTGGACGAATTTGTTTATTAATTCTTCTATTGTTAAAACTCCCGTAAGTACAAGGTTTGTATACCCGAGCGAAAATGCGGTTTCAAAACCTGTAATTCCGAACGGGGATTTGTCGTAGGGGCACAGTTTTTCTTCCATCGTGTGTGGCGCGTGGTCGGTTGCTATTATGTCTATAGTTCTGTCTTTTAAACCTTCCTTTACCGCAATAACATCATCATGCTCTCTTAGCGGCGGGTTCATTTTAAACCTGCCGTCTGCGCTTGTAATATCATTTTTAGAGAAGGTAAAATAATGCGGCGCGGTTTCTGCGGTTATATTTAAACCTTCCTTCTTTGCTTCTCTTATTAGTTCTATTGATTCTTTTGTTGAAATATGTGCAAAATGCAGCCCGCCGCCTGATTCTCTGACAGCTTTAATTTCCCGCTTTACTGCCGTGTATTCAGAACGCGGATCCTCGGGCGGAAACTCTGTATTTTCAGCATGTGAAATTATAAGAACACCGGCGTTTGCCGCTTTTTTGAGGGCTTGTTTAAAGAGTTCCATATCCTCGACAGGTTTGCCGTCATTGGAAAACCCTCCGGCGCCGAGCGCTGCTAATTCTTCAAAACCTGTAAGCGTATTCCCTACAAGCCCCGTTGTTATTGCGCAAATTGGTTTAACGGTTACTGCGTAAGGATTTTCAGCACGGGTAAGGATATATTTCAGGGTGTCCGGATTATCGCATACGGGATTTGTGTTTGGCATTGCAAAAACAGTTCCGTATCCGCCGTAGAATGCCGATTCTATACCCGTTTGCAGGGTTTCTTTCTTTTCCCCGCCCGGCTCTCTAAGGTGGCAGTGCAGGTCAATAAAACGCGGGGACAGGTACAGATTACTTGCAGGATTTCCCGCCTGAATATCCGTAATTATCCCGTTTGTTATATTTATTTTTAGGTTTTGACCCGTTATTTTCATTTTTCGTTTATCCTGCTGCATTTTCAAGCACTGCCATTCTTACGTACACACCGTTACGCGCCTGTTCCAGAATTGTCTTGCCTTTTGGGGAGTCAAGAAGTTCTGATGAAACTTCAATATCGCGGTTTACCGGTCCGGGGTGCATAAGAATTGCATTCGGCGCATATTTTTCAAGGCGTTCTGTTGTAAGACAGTATTTTTCGCTGTAGTGTTTTGCTTTTTCGGTTTCTGCGCCGCTTAGGCGTTCTGTCTGGATTCTTAAAAGCATTACGACATCTGCGTCTGTAATAGCCGTGTTGTAATCGTCTTCCCAGATTACGTTAAATTCTTCTTTGTTTTTGGGTGTGAAGTACTCAGGTGCGAAGAAGTGAACATTTGCGCCCATTTTACTGAGGAGTGCAAGGTTTGATTTTGCAACGCGTGAGTGGCTGACATCTCCGGCGATAACGATTTTTTTGCCTTCAACCGTTCCGAGTTTTTCAAGCATGGTCATATAATCAAGCAGCGCCTGTGTAGGGTGTGCACTCTTGCCGTCGCCGGCGTTTATGAATGCCATCGGGAATTTTACTTCTTTTGACATTCTTTCTGTCATATCATCTTCGCTGTGGCGCAGTATGACGGTATTAACCCCCATGTAGTAAAGGTTGTCCAGCGTATCTTTTAGTGTTTCGCCCTTTGATAAAGATGAGGTTTGGACGTTGAAGTCTATTATATTCATCCCTAATTTTTGGGCTGCTATTGCAAAAGAACACTTTGTTCTTGTTGAGTTTTCAAAAAACATAAGACATGCAGTTTTGTTGGAGCAGGAATTTGCGCGGTAAAGGCGCTCCCCTAAACGTGCAAAGTCGCTTATCCCGCTTGTGTAATTGATTTCCCCGCGCGCGGGATCCTGTGATGCGGCTTTAAACTCTGCTGCGCGGTTTATTATTGCGGTTATTTCTTCTTTTTTGAGTCTTTTTATATCGATTAAGTTTTTCATGTTTCGGTATTCTCCTTGTTATTACTTTTTTTGAATGTTAAGTTTGGTTTGTTTTATCCTTGATTTGTCATGCTGAACTTGGTTCTTGCTCACTCGCGTTAAACGAGTCTACGGGCAAAGGCTCACGCTTTGCCCTTCGCTCTCTGCTCGTTCGCGCTTCAGCATCTTACCCGCTTGGCGTTATACTGGACAGGAGTGCGTCGGGCGAGGGGAAAGTTTTTCATTCCGCCTGGAGATGCTCATTTCCCCCTTTATTTACCCCTTTCATTTACCCCCCTCCCGGCTGCCGGGCTTAATGATTGGTATACCGGCGGCACATAGCGGGCATTTGTCGGGCTCGTAGGTTACCGGATCTATCTGGAGTACGGATTTTATGTTTAAGCCTGTCTTGCCGCAGGTTCTGTCGACTATACAGCCTACTGCTGCGATTTCGGGCTCAAACTCTTTTATTGCCTCGATTGTCTCTTTGATTGTGCGCGCTGTGGTTATAACGTCTTCCACTATGACGACTCTTTCGCCTTTTTTGAGTGTGTAGCCGCGGCGCAATTGCATTACACCGTCTTTGCGCTCAACAAAGAGGTTTCGTTTTTTTGCCTGCTTGGCAGTTTCGTAACCAATGATAACGGCGCCTATTGCAGGAGAGATTACTGTATCAAACTCAACCGTTTCGAGACTTCTTGCAATAAGCTTTGCTATTTTTTCAGTGTACTCGGGATACTGATAGAGCTTTGCACACTGGAAGTATATATCGGAATGCAGCCCTGAGGTCAGACAAAAATGTCCTTTCAGCACTCCTTCCGTTTTCTCTAAGAGTTCTAACGCTTCGTTACTCATTTCTTAGCGCTCCTTTCAATTCATCAAGGGTATTAAACCCGTTGTTTTCCATAAAACTATATAATTCAGAAACAATTTTCCCTGCAATATCCGGATGGGTAAAGTTTGCGGTTCCTATTTGGACGGCATCCGCGCCTGCGGCAAAGAATTCAAAAACATCGTTTAGTGAATAAATCCCGCCCATGCCGATTATCGGGATATTTAACACTTTGCTTAACCTCATAACTGCGCTGAGTGCTGCGGGTTTGATACCGCGTCCTGAATATCCGCCTGTGACCTGTTCTTTTTTGAATTTCCCGTTTTCAAAAGTTAATTTTATACCGGTACCTTTTAGGGTATTAATTGCGGAAACCGCATCTGCGCCGGCTGCCTGACAGGCAAGTCCTAATTTTTCGATGCTTGTGACGTTCGGAGTAAGTTTGACTATCAAACACCCGCTGAATACACTGCGGACGGATTTTACCAGACTGCCTAATGTATTTTCATCGACACCAAACTCCAGACATCCGTGCTGGACATTGGGGCAGGAAACGTTTAATTCTATTATTTTTATACTGTTATCTTCGCATTTTTTGGCAAGGGTTGTGTACTCATCAAGTGTGCTGCCTGCGATGTTTACGGCAAAATCTATTTTTCGTTTAATAAGAACGGGGAGTTTTTCTTTCAAAAACCGCTCTATTCCTACATTTTCCAGCCCTATTGAATTAACCATGCCGCAATCGGTTTCAATAATTCTCTGCCACGGGTTGCCATTGCGAGGTTCGAGGGTTATGGCTTTTGTTACAATTGCCCCGAGGGTTGTGAGGTCTGTAAAATCTTCGTATTCAAGATTGTATCCGTAAGTCCCCGATGCGGTCATTATCGGGTTTTTAAGCTGAAGTTTTCCTTTGTTTACTCTCATATCAGGCATGCTCGTGTCCTCCGTAGAAAACTTTTCTTGCGTCAAATACGGTTCCTTCTTTGCATACTGCGGCATTTTTTATTGTTCCGTTGTCGTTGATTTTTATAACACATCCGCGGCATGCTCCGATTGAACATCCCATCATTCTTTCCATAGATACCTGACAGTCGATATTTTTTTCTAATGCGATTTGAGAAATAAGTTTCATTACGATAACGGGGCCGCAGATGCAGATATTGTCGGGTTTGAATTCTTCTATATAACTTTTTGCATAATCAACAATGCTGCCTTGTTTGCCGTAACTCCCGTCATCGGTTGATATGAAATCTATTGAGGGCAGTAAGTCTGCGGGAATTTCGTCTTTTGTTTTAAATCCTGCAATAAGCCTCGTTTCGCTATTATTTACCCCTTCATTTACCCCTGTACCTGCCGATTTTAAGTAATACACGGGCGCAATCCCGACACCCGCGCCGATTAACAGGTTTCTTGTTTTTAGTTCGAAAGAATTTCCAAACGGCCCCGTAAAATCAACAGTGTCGCCTTCTGTAAGCTCTGAAAGGTATTTGGTGCCTTCACCGCGTACTTTGTAGAGAAGCTGCAGGCTGTCTCCTGTGTGAGACATGATGCTGAGCGGGCGGCGGAGGGTTTTATTCGGAATAAGTACGGATATAAATTGCCCCGGTTTGGAAACAAATATTCCATCCGGGGTCTGTAAATCCATTATGTACAGGTCTTTGCCTGTTCGCCTGTTATGCTTTATTCTGGCTTTAAACTGTTTTTGCACCATTATTCCTTTTATCCTTATAAAAAAAGAGAAAAGCAAACACTTTTCTCTTTTATTTTAGAAGTAAACAAATTTTGTATCATAAACATCATTGAAGTTCATAATTTCACCATCCTGATTATTATCTCAAACATGAGTATCGAGGTCAATACAAGGTAAAGTTTTGTAAAGCGGACATGTCGACGGGCATCGCCCTGCCAAAAATCTGCTCCAAGAGGAAGGGGAGGAATGTTGCCCTGCCTAAATCTTCCCTGCAATTATAGATTGGGTTACAGCCTGACAAGAACTGAAAAATAAACCTTCTCCTATATGGGGAGAAGGTGCACGGTGTTGCCGCCGTGCGGATGAGGGGAGCGGTGCCGGCAAAACCCTCACCCCTGCCCTCTCTCCCGTGGGGCGAGGGCAGGAATCACCCTCTTTATTATTATAAAATGTAAAATTCCGGTTCCGTGATATTGAAAAAATGGTTTAGACCATGTCACAATTGGGATTAGAAAGGATTTTGATATGGGAATTAAGCCTTGGACTGATTATTTTTTGGATCTGGCAAAAACATGTGCATCGCGCTCCAATTGTCTGCGTGCCAATGTCGGCGCGGTGATTGTCGGTGAGGATAAAAAGATTAAAGCGACCGGATATAACGGAACGCCGAGCGGGGTTGAATCGTGTTATGAACGCGGGGTTTGCTATCGGATAAAAAATAATATTCCTTCCGGCACTAAGTATGAAACCTGCCGTTCGATACATGCCGAACAGAACGCAATAATTCAAGCGGGGCAGGACAGGTGTAAAGACGCGACAATGTACATCTGGGGGCATGATATTATATGTATTTTGTGTAAAAGGTTTATTGTGCAGGCGGGGATAAAGGATGTTTACTTAAGGAAGGATGAGAATTCCCCGATTTTGCATGTTTCTGCAGAAGATATAAAGCGGGAACTTGAAGAACAGCAATAAAACTAAAGCAATAATGGGAGCAGTTTCTGCACTCTGAAAAGGGGTGACACTATATATTCTGTACATTTTGGAAAATGTTTTTAGAATTTTATATTGTTTTGGTAGCGCACATCGTGTAAAACCTGCCTGTTTTTGCTTCGTGCTAAAATTATTTATATGGGAAGGGCACGCAAAAACAAATTTTATTCTTTGGGTGATATAACGGTATTCTTAGCACCTGCCGCCGCGGGAACATTTATATTTGTTATTATTCCGGTCATAATCTCTTTCGGAATAAGTTTTCTGGAATGGGATTTCTTATCAAATCCTGTTTTTGTCGGGTTTAAAAATTATGTAGAAATATTTACAGACCAACAATATATTAAGATTTTTTACAATACGATTATATATTCATTTTTTGTAACAGTA
>CALUTH010000013.1 GCA_944323635.1 Candidatus Gastranaerophilales bacterium | reverse complement strand
TGACCGCTTTGCGATAAACGGGTACGCTCACGCTTTCACCCTCTGCAAAGCGGTCGTTCTGCTCGCAATCCGCTTTTTATTGCGATGACAAAAGAAAGAAGATTTGGACAAAGAAAGCAGAAGTTCCACCCTTCATTTACCCCTTTCTAAACTCAACCCAAAACACATTAACTCACTTCGTTCAGACAGCGTGAGGCGGCAGAGGGCGGAACGGTCAAGGCGAAGAGCCTTGCCGTGCAGACCCGTTTACCGCCGCCGAGCAAGAGAAAATGTGTCTTGTCATTGTTTCGTTAAGAAACTGTAGAAAAAGTCGAAATAACCATATAAATTCAGCAAGATAATTGTCCAATTACCTTCGGAATATACTTCAACAAATCCGACGCAAGAACGCCGTACTCGGTCAAATCCCCGGATGCCAGCTCTCCGGTAAGCCCGTGCAGATATACTCCGTTTTTTGCTGCTTCAAAAAGTTCCATACCCTGCGCAAGCAAGCCCGTAATCATACCGCAGAGAACATCCCCGCTGCCGGCTTTTGCAAGCGCGCTGTTCCCCGTTTCGTTTATATAAACTTCACCGTCTGCTGAACAAACCCTCGTCCTGTGTCCTTTTAATACTGCCGTACATCCAAATGTTTTGGAAAGTTTCTTAACATAAAAATCAGGCTTTGCCGCAACCTTGTCGGTTTCAACCTTTAACAATCGCGCCGCCTCCGCAGGGTGCGGGGTTATAATGAGTTTTGCGGGGAGTTTAGGACTCCTCATCTTTGATAATAATGTTAACCCGCCCGCATCAATGACAACCGGAACATCCATCGTTGATAACTCCGTAAGAACCGATTTAAACATTATTGCAGTCGCCGTTTCTACTGACAAACCGCAGCCTATTGAGATTACATTGCAGTTTTTTAAACTATCTTTAACCTCCGCGACAGGCAAATATACAATATCGGGCGTTAGTGCTGAAACAGCGGAAATAACTTTCGGAGCAGAAGCCAGTGTAACATACCCACAGCCGGTTCTAAGCGCCGCAATAGAAGATAAATACGCAGCACCCGTAAAGTTTTCAGAGCCTGCAATATTTAGAACTTTACCGAACGTACCTTTATGCGAGTCCTCTTTTCTTGGAGGGAGTTTAAATTCCATTTTGCCTTATTGCCTCATATACTGTAATAGCAACGGAGTTCGATAGGTTTAGACTGCGCTGCCCTTCCTTCATCGGGATTGTAACCGCCGTGTCTTTTTTGACATATTCGTCAGGCAATCCGCGGGTTTCAGGTCCGAACACAAAAAAGTCTCCGTCTTTGTATTTTATATCAGTATAGAGTTTTTTTGATTTGGTTGTCAAATAGTAGAATGTACTATTAGGAAACTCCCTGTACAGGTCATCCATACAGTCAACTTTATGCAAATCGACACTATCCCAGTAATCAAGCCCGGCGCGCTTGGTGTATTTGCTTGAGAGGGAAAATCCCAGTTTCCCTACAAGATACAAAGAGGCTCCGCAGCACGCGCATAAACGCGCTATATTACCGGTATTCTGCGGGATTTCAGGTTCGTATAAAACTACATTAATTTTGCTCATTTTTCTCAAAAAGATACTTAGATTCAATAACAACCGGTAATCCGCGGACTACACAGAACACAATTGCAATAACCGCGAGCCAGTAACCAACCGTAAATACTACATCAGGCGCCGGACAACCGGGGACTTTTGATGCAACGATTACGACAAACGCCGCAACTTTTGCAACCGCATAACTTATTCTCATAAACTTGGAAGAAGTTATAAAGATACAAACCGGATTTTTCTGCATTGTAGTTGCGCCGAACGCCGTGTAACCTTTTTCCATTGCGGCACTTCTGATTGTATCGGTGATAAACCCTCTTGTTATAGCAATAAGCGGGAAGAGTATTGATAACCACCCCATAACCGCAAACAAAATCCAGAAGGTATTTTCAACAATTCTATCACTCATAATATCAAGGAGCGCGCCGAGTTTTGAAGATTCATTGAATTTTCTTGCAACATACCCGTCAAGCCCGTCCATAGCAAACGCAAGGATTGTAAGAATAAGCGCCCAAATACCCGCAGCCTGATTATCAAGATGCGCGTATATAAGGTATACGCCGATAAACATTAAAATTACTCTGAAAATTGTTATAAAATTTGCCATACATGCCCCTTTTACTAATCGACAGGTATATTTTCCGCCCGTTCTTCTTGGAACCTGCCCGTCGTTTTATACCGCCAATACTACTGTTTCATACGCGACGCCGCAAAATTCTTCTCTTTTTCATCAAGAATTTTTACTCTTGAACCGAGCATAATTTTTTCAGCCTCTTCAAGAATACTTACAACAACGTATCCGTTTTGACCGTCAGAACGAGGTTCCTGACCGGTTGCACAACAGTTTAAGAAGTGCTGGCACTCCAGTTTAAGCGGTTCTATTTCAAGATAATCAAGCGCAATAACTTCTGTTTTGTTTGCAACAAAATTATCATAGAGTTTGAGTTTATTTTCAGGGAGTGTATCATCAAAGATTGCAGTTTTCTTTGTACCTCTTACCAGCAGATTAACGTGTTTTTGCGGAGTAATCCAGCTGTCAGAAATATGTCCTAACATTCCGCCTTCAAACTCAATACTTATATGGGTTATGTCCATAATTTCGTTTCTGTCGGAGGAACACCCGATTGCAGATACAACGCGGAGCGGGGTTTTACCGGTCACGTACGCCATCATTGAAACATCGTGCGGCGCCAAATCCCACATAACACTTCTGTCGTTCTTAAAATAATTGACATTCAGCCTGTCACTCTGCGCGTAAACCAGATCACCCAAAACGCCTTCTTCAATAAGCATTTTGAGCCTGTTAACCGCAGGATGGTAAAGGAGAAGGTGCCCGACCATAAGAATCAAACCCTTTTCTTCCGCCAATTCCGTTAATTCTTTTGCCTCTCTTGCAACCGTTGAAATCGGTTTTTCAACATAAACATGTTTCCCCGCATTAAGCAGCGCTTTAACAATTTTAAAGTGCGTATGGCTCGGTGTTACAACAACAACGCCGGTAATTTCCGGATCGTTTAAAATATCGTTCATATCCTTTGTTACTTTTATCGAAGGATACAATTCTTTAACCTTTTTTAAAGTCTCTTCATCCAAATCACAAACGGTTGAAAGGGTATTAAGGTTATAAAAATTTCTTACGATATTTTTACCCCACAAACCGTAGCCAATGACTGCAATTTTTTGTTCTTTCATACTTTCTTCACCCTTTATTAAGAAAATTATATAACAACAGTATTTTGTACACAAGTTGCAGAAATCAAATAAGAAAAACAATTATAATTTCAATAACAAAATTTTTATTTATGCAATATTATTGCACACACAGGGTACACCAAGTGTTTATTATACAATTTTTACAGTTTCTTAACGAAACAGTTACAAGCCTCGTTCTCTCTTGTTCGGCGGCGATAAACGGGTCTGCACGGCAAGGCTCATCGCCTTGACCGTTCCGCCCTCTGCCGCCTCACGCTGTCTGAGCGCAGCGAGTTATTTTGCCTCGGGTTGAGTTTAGAAAGGGGTAAATGAAGGGGGGAACTTCTGCTTTCTTTGTCCAAGTTTCTTTCTTTTTGCATCGCAATAAAAAGCGGATTGCTCGCGATGGGTAAAAGCGTAAGCGTGCCCGTTTAATGCGAGCAATCCAGGACAAGAAAGAAATTTGGTGCGGGATTCGGGGGTGCATAGCCCCCGAAAAAAATTCTGTCCATTTTTATAAATGGACACTATATTCCCCTTGCAAGGGTTCAAAAAAACTGCTACAATTTCGGTAAAAGGATTAACGCGATGAAAAAATTATTTATTATAACATTGGCGGTATGCACACTTGTCTTGACAGGAATAACCGTTCAGGCAAAGAGTTCTGGTGCTGCGAATATACAGTATGATTCTTTTTCCAACGTACAGGCAGACATAAACAAACGCCGTGCACGCAGTGTCAAAAAGAATACCAGATACAGTATCGAATGCCCGAGATGCAAAGTTAAAAACTATTACAGACAGGGGCAGTTGCGCGGCAACAAGATTACCTGCACAAACTGCGGGCACAGTTTCCGCCCCGGTATAATCACAAACCGCGGACACAGACTTAAACCGCTCAGAAAATCAAACTTTGGCGGCGCGTATTATAACAAAAAATAAGTACGGCATCTTTATTTCAGCATAAATAACAGAAGTCCGGAGCCCCGCTTTTACAGCAATTGTTAAATTGTTGCTAAACATCGGTATTTGTTGTATCTTGTTCTTGTGAATGAGAATTGTGGAATAGACTTGAATTCTATAGCTCTCCAATGTGGTCTTGACAAGGATGTTGACCACAATGAGGTTTTGCACAATATATCAGGGCTTGAAGAGTTTTACGACAGAGAAGACTTGATTGAAATATACAACTACCTTCTCGGTACAATTTCGGATCCGGAATACTTAATCCAGATTGTAAAATGTTCTGACAATTACCGTGACAAATCTTTGTTAACCCCGATTGTAAAACTGCTTGTAAGAAAGCCGGCTGAGGACAGTGACGAAAGTATTAATTTAAGAGTAATCTGCGCCAAAGCGATTGCCAACCACAAAGATACCGCCTATGTGACGGTACTTCTCGATTGTATGAATAACAAAGACGAAAACTACAAGGTAAGACTTGCATGCGCGGATGCTCTGGGCAAAATCGGAGACAGGTTTGCGGTTACACCGCTTATCAACCTGGTTTCGGACGAGGACGAAAAATCAGTTTATTTAAAAGAATCCGCAACCAACGCTCTCGGTATAATCGGCGACCTGCGCGCAGTTGACCCGCTTATATCAATTCTGGACAGCAAGCACGGAGTTTTCAGCAAGTTTTCTTTTTTAAAAGAAAAAATTATTGAAGCACTCGGCAAACTTAATGTTCATAACGAAAAAATTTTTAAAGCACTAAAAAAATCGCTACTTGATGAATCGCCGATGGTTAGAATAAACGCTATTGAGGCGCTTATGAACAGCGACGACCCGCGTGCGGAAGAATGTATAAGAGAGTGTCTGACAGACCCTGACGACGAAGTTAAGAAAAACGCACTTATTGCGCTTTACAATATGTCGGACAGAAGTATACTTGATGAAGTTATAGCGGACAAAGAATACTGCGATTATCTTAAAGCAGAAGCCCGTTCACTCATTGAAGAATACGAGGAGGGTGAGGAATGAAAAAATCCGTTATTCTTCTTTCCGGCGGTCTGGACTCGGTTATAACGCTCGGTGTTTCAAAAGATGAGTACAATATCACACTTGCGCTGACATTTGATTACGGGCAAAAATCCGCGGAAAAAGAAATAAAATCGGCAGAGAATGTTTGCCGTTACTACAATGTAGAGCACAGGGTAATAAAACTCGACTGGCTGAAAGAGATTACAAAAACCTCACTTGTATCGGACAAAGACGTACCCGATACAAATCTCGGCACGGACAGCAGTATGAAATCGGTCTGGGTGCCAAACCGCAACGGACTGTTTTTAAACATCGCGGCAGCATTTGCTGATACGTACGGCTTTACACATATACTATTCGGTGCAAACGCACAGGAGGGTAAAACATTTCCTGATAACACGGAAGAATTCAGAGAAAGAATAAATCTGGCATTTGAGCTTTCAACCCTTACCAGACCTAAAGTTTACGCCCCCTTGATAAATTGTACCAAGGATGATATAGTTAAAATTGCTCTGGATAAAGGTGTACCGTTAGAATTTGTGAGAAGCTGCTATAACAGAGCAGACAAGAATTGCGGGAAATGTGAGTCATGCACAAACCTTAAACAGGCGCTTATAAATAACGGATGCAAAGAATTAATAAACCAACTTTTTGATGATGGAAACTAAATATATAGACGAAGAAGTTAAATATATAGGCTCTCAGCTATGTCCGCACTGGATTTATAAAAACTACAAACTCCGCGGTGACGCCATTGTTGCGTTCTGCGGGGAATGCGAAGTTAAACTAACAGAGATGGTCGACATAGAGGATGTGATTAATAATGAGCCGATTTATAGTAAGTCGATGCTGAGTTTTATATCGGAACAATTCGGCGTAAACCTGCCCGAAGGAGTTTTCAGACAAAGACTGTTAATCTGTACGATAAAAGAACTTCTTGAAGAGTACGGGCACAAAATTAAACGCAGCGGTGATGATTTATTTTATGAGAATAAAAAATTAACCGTGTCTATTGCAACAAAATCCGTTACCTCGACTTTAATCCATACAGGTGTTAATATTTTATCAGAAGGTGCACCGGTTAAAGCCTCGGGATTAAAGAGCGAACTTGGAATTGATAATATAAAAGAGTTTGCCATAGAGGTTATGAAACGTTACAGCGAAGAGATTGACGATATAATACTTGCAGGTACTAAAGTCCGCGGAGTGTAAATAAGATGAGCAGTAAAAAATTCGGATATAAAAAATATTTAAAACCAAAAGAAAAGAAAGACATAAGTATACTAAAACTGTTTTGTGGTACGTTTGTACTTATGCTTGTTGTGTTTACCATTATTATAAACTGTTTTACCCCCGATGTGGATGTTTCAATCGGTGATTCAACCAACGAAATGAGCGAGGCGGAAAACAATATTTATCTTAAAAAATTTGTAGACAACAGGCTGCTTGAAATCCAGCAGGAAGACCAGAACAGTACTCCGGCGATTGAAGATAAGTCAAGAGAAACAATAACCGACGAAAAAGCAAAAGAGATTGTTGATGCGGCCGAAAATAACGAAGAAACCGCGCTTAAGCCCGTTGAACTTAATGTTACGGTTCCGGAAATAAAAATCGTTACCCCGCAGGAGGCCGCACAGGCAACCGTTCCGGTTACCCATGAACTTAATCTTACTTACAGAGTTTATATCGGGCACTACAACACCTATGATCAGGTTAAAATAGCAAAAGATATTGTAAACGAGACTGACCCGACTTTACAGCCGGTTATTAAAGAAGTAAGCGGCGGATACACCCTGCAGGCTGGAGTTTTCAAAAGCAAAAATGCGGCAATGGCTTTGACCACAAGCCTGTTAAATGAACACCTGCCGGCAAGAATGGTATCCGAATAATTTAAACTGATTAGTGTTTCTTCTGCCTCCGGGTACTAATCTCATTCAAAACATTTTCACTGAGTTTAAATCCGTTCGTTTCCACATATTTTTCAACAATATCAATGTCTTTGGGATTAATACCGCGGTTGCCGATGCTTTGTACTTCATCCACAACATCATCAAAAAAACGTAAAGCCACACGCGGCTGCCCTTTTTCAAGAAGAATATGAATATCGCCGTACATCAGATGCATTCTGGCAGTAGAGGTCTTGGTGCACCACGAACGGTGTGAAAGAAGCTGCAAACGTGTAATATTATCCTCATAATGTTTCGGATCATGCGGAATAGATTTTATAATTACCCAGTTTTCGTCATCTTTATTCTTTGTCTGCGGAAGAAGCGAAAGAAGGTGCTTTTTATAAATATTGCGGAAACTTATCGATGCGTCCTTATTTTGTTCCACCTTACCCGATATTTCTTCCATCGTTTTAGTAAGCGCGTTATCGTTATAAATCACCGGCAGATCGTCATTATCAGGTTTAAGCCCGTGTATAATGTTTTGTAAAGCTACAAGCGCAAAAGCATAAGTGTATTTTCTTGTATTTGTAAGCATGCCCTGAAGCCACTGATTCATTATATCCTTACGTTCGACACCCGTATTTTTTCCGCGCCCGCCATATTCAGCCTCAAGAAATTTGTTTTTAAGTCTTTCTAATGCCCAGCGTTGAAAATCCTTGAGAGCATCAAATTTTTCAATCGGTGCTTTAAGTTTGCGCATACAAAAATAATCCATGCCTTTAAATGCCGATGCTTTCATTGAAGAAAATGCCGGATTTGAAGTACTTTTAACTTGATATATTTCTGTTCTGTTTATCCGCATGCCTGTATAAAACCCGAACATAAAAAAATTTGCTATTGAAAATAAAAAAACGCATGCCGCCAAAAACTATTTAATAACCCAAACCCGCGCACCTGCTTTTTATGCTAAGATTAAGAATATCAGAACATTGAGATACTAAACTGCAGGGTAAAAGATAGCTCTTTTTGAAAGGGACTGCCGCCAATTTTAGTTTAGTCTTCGGGTAGTGCCCGACTAGAAAGGAGGGCAAATATGGATAACTTCAATCTGAGTTTAATTTTAATCTTTTTGATGTTATACATAATAAACAACGACCCTTATCTATAGAGATAAGAGCCGTTTAGCCTTCTACAGAGTTATCGGCAGTTGTCCAGGCTGCCACCCTGTGTTTATATTATACCGTGTTTCACCCGATTTTTCAAGCCTACCCCTTATTCTTACCTATTAGAACAGTCATGTGATAGGCATATTCGGGGTGCTATGACCGTATAATACAGACGGTTTGATATTATATTTTTCTTTAAGATTTTCAATAATAAGCACACCGGCAGGCTGTGTTTAATCATTTTACCGTAGTAAGCCTTTCGCATAATACTAAAGATAAAAAATAACGCCCGGGCAGAATAAAACTTTTTGAAAAGAATTTACACTTAATATAAAAGGAGAAAACTATGTTAGAGAGAAGATTTTTAAACCTCGTCGGCATGGATGGAATTTTCATGCTCATACTCGGGGTAATTATGCTTGTACTGCCCAAAGTTACAAGCATGGCGATTGCCGCGGTGCTTGCCGTAATCCTTGCGGCATACGGGATATACAGAATAGTTAATTCCATAATGGAGCGAAAATACATACGGCATGTATTTTTAAACATTGCCATCGGGATTTTATTATTGTTATCAGGGATTTTTCTTTTCTTTTATCCGATGTTTAATCTTTTAATCATAACATCGGCGATAGGTGTTTATTTTATACTGGAAAGCCTTGCATCCATTGCATTTGCTTTTGAGACAAGAGGGCTTGTTAATATGTGGTGGATGAATTTAATATCAGGATTACTGCAGTTCTTTTTAGGTTTTATTATAATAATCGGACTTCCGCAAACAGCGCTCTGGACGGTGGGAATACTCCTCGGCGTCAGCCTGCTTGTAACAGGAATGTCCATGCTTACGGTTTTTATGGCAACAAAATTTGCAAGAATATAGGAGGTTAATTAAATGGAACACAAATGCAAAGAATACAGAAACAATACGGAAAAAGCACTTAAATACTTTTCAAAAATGCTTGCATATACGGTAAGCCCGTACGATTTAAAAGAAACAATAGAAAAAACCGGTGCACGACTGGTTGATGTAAGGAAAAGAGAAGACTTTGAGAAGGGACATATTCCGGGGGCTATATCAATTCCTTATGAAGAAATAGATTCAAAACTGGACTCGCTTGACCGAGATATACCTACAATAGTAAGCTGCTACAATGCAACATGCCTGCTGGGTGCAAAAGCCGCCGTTAAGTTTGCGGAACATAACTTCCCCGTTATGGCACTGCTTGGCGGTTACAAGACATGGACCGAAGACCTGCATTACGCTGTTACACAGGAAGAATAAAAGTAAAGCACCCTTAGACGGGTGCTTTTTTAAAGCAAAAGAAAAGCTATGTACTTATATTGTCCATAGCTGTTGATTAGGGATATGTGTATCGTCGTTTTTTTTAAGGAGTATAGTTATATACTATCAATATATGTCCTATATAAAATCATACGTTTTTACGATTTTTCTAAAAAGATACATGATTTTAAAACAAAGACTATATTGAATGCGTCCGGACAAAGAAAATGATGGGATTATTTTCCCAAAGCCTTTTCAAACCGCATACTACATATTACATTTACCCCCGCAGTCTTGCAATACTTATCAAATCCCCCTATAATCAAGCATGTAGCAAAGGAGAGCCGTTGATGAAAAAAT
Source organism: Candidatus Gastranaerophilales bacterium (assembly GCA_944323635.1). Taxonomy (GTDB): domain Bacteria; phylum Cyanobacteriota; class Vampirovibrionia; order Gastranaerophilales; family Gastranaerophilaceae; genus CALUTH01. Next base: position 18,630 of record CALUTH010000013.1, on the reverse strand, counting down.
GTAAAATAACGGTATTAAGAAAAACCTTGATAGAAGACTTAGCAAAAGAATACGGCGCGGATGGTTTAACGGCATGCCCGATATTAAGGGAAGGGCAGGCATTTTATGCCGACTATGCAAAACCGGAAGGTTTTTGCGATGAAGCATGGAAAGCTATTTATCAATACGTTTTTGCACTTTCGCACGGTGCGGGTAATGACGTTTTTTACTACGGCGACTGGATAAAAACCCCGGGGGTTGCTATTTGCTCCTGTAATGACGGGCTGAGACCGGTTATTTTTAAAATAGAAACAACGAATGAAGAATCCAAAATCGATTATACCCCTGTTACTGAATAATCAAGCGCCCGATAGTGTAAACAATATACGCAACAAACCATGCCGCGGCACACTGGAAGAGGACAACCCCGATTGCGTATTTTCTGCCAAGTTCTCTTCGTACGGTTGCAATTGCCGCTACACACGGTGTGTATAGAAGAGAAAAGACAAGGAATACAAACGCTGTTAACTGCGTGAAGAGTTCCGGCAGCCTGTCAACTTCACCGCCCAGAAGAACGGTTAAAGTACTTACTACACTTTCTTTAGCAGTAAATCCCGTAATAAATGCGGTTGAAACCCGCCAATCGGATATACCCAGCGGCTGAAATACCGGTACAAGAAGGTTCCCCAACCATGCCAGCAGGCTGTCTGCCGAGTTTGTAACAAGATTTAAGCGCGCGTCAAAGGTTTGTAAGAACCAGATTATTATAGTTGCGGCAAATATAATGGTAAACGCTCTTGTCACAAAGTCTTTTGCCTTAACATAAATCAACCTGAAAATATTTTGCGGACTGGGGATTCTGTAGTTCGGGAGTTCCATGACAAACGGAACGGGCTGACCTTTGAAAACAAATATTTTGAGTATGAAGGCAAAAATAATCCCGACAACCATACCTAAGATGTAAAGACTTATAATAACCTGCGCTTGATTTTTAGCAAAAAATGCAGCCGTAAACAGCGCATAAATTGGGAGTTTTGCAGAGCAGCTCATAAACGGTGTTAAGAGTATTGTCAACTTTCTGTCACGCTCGGACGGGAGTGTCCTTGTTGCCATAATTGCCGGCACGGAACACCCGAAACCTATTAACATCGGCACAAAACTCCTGCCCGAAAGTCCGATTTTTCTTAAGAGTTTATCCATAATAAACGCAACACGCGCCATATACCCTGTATCTTCTAATATTGAAAGGAAAAAGAACAATACAATAATTACCGGTAAAAAGCTCAAAACACTTCCCACACCCGCGAATATACCGTCAATAATAAGCGACTTAAAAACAGGATTAAGCCCGTACGCAGTTAATGCCGCATCCGTTGCGTCAGTAACATAGCCAATTCCGTATTCCATCACATCAGAAAGAAAACTTCCGAAATTTCCGAATGTAATATAAAATATAAGCGCCATTATCACCAGAAAAGCAGGGATAGCAGTATATTTTCCCGTCAAAATTCTGTCAGCATTAAAAGTAATTTTTTCGCCGAGCGTTTCATGGGGCTTTTGAATATACACATCACAAAGGCGTTCAATAAACGAAAACCGCATATCGGCAAGCGCCGCTTCTCTGTCAAGCCCGCGTTCCTGCTCCATTTCCGAAATAATCTGCTCACAAATTTTACCATCGCTCTCATCAAGCCCGAGCGCTTTTTTTATAAGAATATCATTTTCTGTAAGTTTGGTAGCCGCAAACCTCACAGGGATGCCCGCCGCCTGCGCATGATCTTCTATAAGGTGGCATATTGAGTGAATACAACGGTGCACCGCACCTTCATTTTCTTCATCGCAAAAATCAAGTTTGAGCGGATGTTCACTGTATTTCGCAACATTCACCGCGTGTTCCGCAAGTTCCGCAATCCCTTCATTTTTTAGTGCCGAAATGGGAATAACAGGCACGCCGAGCGCGGCTTCAAGCCCGTTTACATCTACAAACCCGCCGTTTGCCTCAACCTCATCCATCATATTAAGCGCAATTACCATAGGAACATTTAATTCAATTAATTGCATCGTAAGATACAAATTCCGTTCAATATTTGCAGCGTCTATAATGTTAATAATCCCGTCAGGCTTGTCATACAGAATAAAATTTCTTGTTACAATTTCTTCATTACTGTACGGCGATAATGAATAAATACCGGGGAGGTCCGTTATTGTTATATCCGGATTGTTCCGCAGGTTGCCTTCGGTTTTATCAACCGTAACACCGGGGAAATTTCCCACCCGCTGGCTTGAACCGGTTAATTGATTAAACAGGGTAGTTTTACCGCTGTTGGGGTTGCCTGCAAGTGCAAATTTAATTTTTGTTTTAGGAGGCAGGTTATTATGTACGGGGATTTTATTCGGGTTTACTTCGCCGCGTCCCGAGTGTTCAATAACTTTAAACTCTTTTTTTCGCCGCGGACAGTCATGTGCATCATGAATATCTTTTATCATAATTTTTGCCGCATCCTCTTTCCGCAGAGTAAGCGTATACCCTCTAAGTCTGAATTCCATAGGATTTCCGAGCGGCGCTGTTTTAATCAACGTAACTTCAACTCCGGGAGTAAGCCCCATATCCAGAATGTGCTGCCTTAACGCTTTGTCCTCACAATCAATAGAAGATATTATCGCATCTTTACCTATTCCTAGTTTATCCAGTGAAATTTCAGTATTAACATTCATAAAATTAACCTTCTCTGCATTTTCCAAGGATATTTTACTACAAAACAGAGGAGGTTAATTACATTGTAAAAGAATGTTATTACTTTATATAAAATCTTCTTTTTTCCTGTTCATTTTCTTTAATAAAATGAGACAAATATTTATCTAATGTTTCATTAATTTTATGCGTTAACTCGTTATCGCTGCCGTTTTTTGTATCATACCGCCGTGTAACTGCCGTACCGAAACCGGTTTTTCTTGAGCGTTCATAAGTTATCTTATCCATCAAATCTTTATCAACAAAAATTCGTTCAACAGACTCCTTTTTGTCTAACTCAAGCATAAAACCACCATTACGACTGTTTGGCATTGGCTGTAAGGTTATTCTGCCATCCTTGGGAGAATATAAATAAAATTGTGGTTCTACGGGAAACACACCTTTTTTCCTTAATTTAGCACGCGCCTCATTCATCATATCACGGGTTCTGCTAATCAATTTTGTAACTCTTTTTTCAACATTAGCAGGCTGCTGCAGCATCTGCTGACGAAGTTCCGCAACAGTAATATTACCGCTTTTAAAAGAGGGACTTTGCGCATATTGTTTAGTCTGGTAACCATTAGGGGCAATTCTTAGCATTATTTGTTCTCCTTTTTATTTTTGTATAAAGCAGCTGAATAGCATTTTTTGCCATGATTTTTACAAAAGTTAACAAATCAATATTTTCCAGAACACTGAAAAACAAAACACTGCGCTCATCGTCTTTTTTAGAGTGAAGGAATTTAGCTGCTTTATAACTATAAAGCTATATAAAACACATTAATCCTAAAACTCAAGAATTAAGCTGAAAATTCCGGTATAAATAAATTTTAAAAAATGTAAATATTTTATTTAAAGTATTTACTTTTTTATCATTGTGTTATGATGATAACAGAAAATAGTTTTTTATATTTACTTCAATAACTAAAGGATGCTTGGAATAAGATGCCGCAAAACTTTTTGAAAAATAAAGTTTTATTTGCACTGGGCGTAACTGCGCTGCTCTCTAAGATTGCACAGTTACAAATGTTTGCCGCAAACAAGTTCCCGATAACACCGGAACAGCATTACATACTTTCCGTACTTTCCGAGAACGGCGAACTCTACCAGAGACAAATTTGTGAAATCGCTTACAAAGACCGCCCCAATATAACAAGACTTATCAATATACTGGAGAAAAAAGGACTTGTAAAAAGGGTTCCGGATATACACAAAAGAAAGGTTTATAAAATAATAATTACGGAAGAAGGAAGAAAACTTCACAGCGAAATTAAACAGTATATGATAGCACTCAGGGACGAAGTCGTAAAAGACATCAAGACGGAAGATATGGAAAACTGTTTAAACGTAATGTTACAAATGATAGACAACTTAGAGCCGATAGCAAAAATACAAATATAAAGAGGAGGAAATACAATAATGAGTACCCCGAATAATAATGGAAACAATAACCCTAAAGACATAAAACCGCAGCAAACAACAGAAAATACAGCCCCGCAGGAAGATACAAGACCCAGTTATAAGAAAAAACGGGTAATCGTACCTGCGATAACTGCCGTAATCTTTTTGATAGCAGGGATTTATTTTACAATTCACTCATTTTTCTATCAAGGAACGGACGACGCGTTTGTTGAAGGTCATATCGTATCAATCGCACCGCGGGTATCTGGTCCCGTTAAACAACTTTTGATAGACGATAACCAGCCGGTAAAAAAAGGTCAATTACTTCTAGTTATTGACCCGAATGACTATGAAACCGCACTTAAGCAAAAAGAAGCACAGCTTGCTGAAGCAAAAGCAAGTCTTAATATTGCAGAACAACAAATTACGCATTCGGAAGCGCAATTAAAACAATCAACACAGGACATAACTTCTGCAGAATCAAAACTGGATTTTGCACAAAAAGACTTTGACAGATACTCAAATATGTTCAAAGCCGGTATTGCGTCAAAACAAGAGTATGACCACAGTAAAACCGCGCTAACTGTTGCAAAATCAGAACACAAATCAGCACTTGAACAGGAAAAGGCTTCTCAGGCAATGCTGCAATCTTCGCAGGCAAAACACGAAGCAACTTTAGCCGACATACAAAGACTTGAAGCCGAAGTGGAACAAGCAAGACTCAATCTTTCATATACAAAAATCTATGCCCCCCAGGACGGACTGATTACGCACAGAACGGTTGAACAAGGAAATTACGTTCAAACAGCGCAATCAATGTTTGCAATCGTACCGGAAAAAACCTGGATTGTTGCAAACTTTAAAGAAACACAACTTACTCATATGAAACCCGAACAACCGGTAAAAATAAAAATAGATACTTATCCGGGCAAAAAATTCAAAGGCAAGGTTGACAGTATACAGCGTTCAACCGGCGCAAAGGCAAGCCTCTTCCCGCCGGAAAACGCAGTGGGCAGCTATGTTAAAATCGTACAGCGTGTTCCGGTAAAAATTGTATTTACGGAAGATGTATCTGACTACAACATAGTCCCCGGAATGTCAGTAGTACCGGAAGTAAAGGTAAGATAAAATGAGCACTATAGCCGAAGCACAAGCGCACAACCCCATGTCTTCTCCTGCTTACAGAAAACAGGAGGCGCCTTTGTGGCTTGTCGCGTTTACAATTCTTCTGCCTACCTCTTTTGCAATGCTTGCAACCTCCGCAACAAACGTTGCAATGCCGCACATTGCGGGCTTCTTCGGTTCAACACTGGATGAGGCAAACTGGGTAATCACAAGCTATATGATTGCAAACGCAATCCTAATCCCGCTCACGGGCTGGCTTGAAAACCTGATGGGGCGTGTAATGTTCCTCAAAGTATTCCTGACCATTTTTACAATCGGATCGGTTATTTGTGCATTTGCAAGTAACCTTAATATTCTGGTACTAGGACGTATAGTACAGGGTATCGGCGGCGGACCTATGATGCCTATATCGCAGGCAATTCTGCTTGCAGCCTTTCCGTTTGAAAAACGCGGGCAGGCAATGGCACTGTTCGGTTTTTCAGTAATGGTTTTCTCCATTCTCGGACCGACGTTCGGCGGTTTTATTGTTGATAACTCTAGCTGGCAGTGGATTTATCTGGTTAATATCCCGGTCGGGATATTTTCAGTTATCCTTGTCCATTGCAATGTTGCAGAACTTGAAAATCGTAAAATTCCGGAAAAAGTTGATTTTGTCGGTCTTATATCACTTGTTCTCTGGCTTTTGACAATGCAAATCGTTCTTGATAAAGGTGAACAATTCGGATGGTTTGATTGCACCTGGATAACGGTACTTGCCAGTATATCATTATTCTCTTTTGTATTTTTCATTGTCTGGGAACTTGAAAATAAAAACGCCATTGTTAACTTAAGGGTATTTAAAGATAAAAACTTCTTTATCGGAACAGTTCTCGGAGCATCAGTAAATATGATTATTTATGTAACAATCGTTCTGCTGCCAAAGTTCTTGCAAAGCCTTATGGGATATACGGCAATGCTGAGCGGTATGTCCCTTGCCCCGAGGGTTTTATCCTGCCTTGTTATGCTGTGCATTATCGGTAAAATGGTTGAAAAAATTGATAACAGAATACTGGTTTCCGTGGGGTTTGTGTTCCTCGGGATTTCAACCTTTATGTATTCAAATTTAAACCTGCAAATTTCCTTTAATTATGTTGTTATACCAAACATACTTATGGGTATTGGAGTAATTCTTGTATTTATCCCCATATCAGCGTTATGTTTAGGAACTCTGCCCAAATCCGAACTTTCAAACGGTGCAGGGTTACACAGCCTGTCCAAATGCGTTATGACAGCATTTGTAATATCTATGTCTTCAACTCTTGTCACAAGGCTGTCACAGCTGCACCAAACATATCTGGTTAAAAACCTGTCGAATTTCAGCCTGACATATCAGACACATTTAAATGCAACGGCACATAAACTTATGGCAACATTGTCCACACCGGATGCAATGGCAAGAGTTGGCGGATATTTTTATACGCAGCTTCAGCATCAGGCAAGGCTCATGTCGTTTGTTGACGTTTTTGAGGCGTTTGCACTCATTGCGTTTTGTCTTGTACCGCTTGCTTTTTTCCTGAACGTTAATTTTAAACCCAAAACAGATAAGTAATACCCGGCTAACCTGCTAAGGGAGCCGCATTTGCGGCGCCCTGTCTAATGCTTTATGAATATTTTTTCTCTAACTCCAGTAATAACTTTTTAACCGCAAGCCCGCCTGCATACCCTGTAAGACTGCCGTCTTTCCCTACCACACGATGGCAGGGAATTACAATCATAATTTTATTACGGTTATTAGCCTGACCGACGGCTCTGCAGGCTTTAAAAGAACCGCAGCGCGCCGCAAGTTCACTGTAAGAAATAGTTTCACCGTATGGAATTTTCTTAAGCTCTTCCCAAACACGTTTCTGAAACTCCGTCCCGCTCGTAACAAGCGGGAAATCAAACGCTTTTCTCCGTCCCGTAAAGTATTCATCCAGCTGTGTTTTTACGTTCTTTATAAGTTCAGTTTCAACAAAATTTTCTTTTAATACATCCCCGTTAACCGAATAAATACCGGAAACGGCTTCGTCATCCTGCTCTATTACCAGTTCAATATTTTTAAACCTGTACAATCCGTAAATCTTATTCATAGAAACTATTATACCCGACCTGAATTTCTTTGTCCAAGAATTCTTTTACTTTTTCAAGCCTTAACTTTTTATCAGGACAGGTTCTTCGTAACTCCTGCAAGCCGGATATAACATCTCTGTAATAAAAATCCTCCCCGCAAACATAATTCCAGGTTTTAAGGTCATTTTCACCGCGCATATAAGGAAGTTCATACTTTTCACCTGCCAGAATAATTTTTTTCATTAAGGAATGCCTTAAACCGACATTATCAAGCCCCATAGGCGCTTTATAATCCAAATCAATTTTTTCAAGGAAACTTCTTAAAAGACCTGCAACGGTATTAGGTTCGGACTGCATAGAGGGATCTACATCATCAACTATTCTCAAAGACTTGCCGGCAAGTACAAAATTATTAGGATTGTTAGTATCAAAGGCGTATGACTGCCCGTTATGTTTTACCTTATTCAGTGCAGCAAAATCATGTGCAAGCGCATCGTAACATTTTTGCGGAAGATTAGCAAATCTCGGCAAATAGTCGCTGCTCCATACTGCAGCTTTTTCCGGCAATGTCAGCCTTGCCTCTTTAACATCAGGCACGCCCGCTTGAATATGTTTTCCGTAAGAAGTAACATTTTTAAGAACTTTAACCCATTTATTAAAATCAACCACAGAAGCCCCGTAATAAGATTTCAGACCTTTAAAAATATTCCCCTCCGGTAATTTAGGATAAACGTCCATATCTCTTATATGCTTATTTACTTTAAGAACGTATTTATCATCAATTTTGTACACAATCCCGCGGAAACCTTCACCCAGTTTTGAAGCAAAAGAAAGATGCTTCAAAAACAGATTAAGGATTGTATTAAGCTGTTGGCAAGCACTGTCGGAATTATGCCCTTCCTTTATAAAACTGTCAATTGCACGCCCGAATTTAGTGCGTGTATATCCGCAAAAAGCAGGGTTTGCAACATATTGGTTATTTGTTAAAGGTGTTGTTGTTTGTAGTTTCATAGCACAGGGATAAAGGGTACTGAATATCAAAACTTGCTTATTAAAAATAATTTATTTACAAATATTTACATAATACGGAGCTTGAAAAATAAAAAAAAAGACCTTGCCAAAACAAAGTCTTACCTTAAAAAGTTTAAACAACAATTCACAATCTCAATCCAATTTTATGCAGAATTCAGTATACATGCCAACTTTTTTACAAAACTTAATAATATAAAAAAGCATGTTAACATGCACCACAACATGATTAGACATGTTTAAAAACGCGCAAAGTTTCCAGCCGCCCATGATAGCATGCTGTCAAAAACTTGAAAAACCCTTGATTAGCGGGGCATAGAGGTTTTCAAAATTCGTAACAAAACGTAATAAAAGGGTTGTAAATACACCCTTAATCCTTATAATTAAAATTAAGGTTATAAAAGAATTCCGGTTATCAAATGACAGGGAAGTCAGTATAAGTAAAGAGTTTGGGGAGGAAATGTGCTAAGAAGTCGTGATATGGGAAGAGCTATAGCTGTCAGAAGATGGACACCTACGGCTATAGAATGTTATAAACGCGGATGTAATTGCGAAGGTTGTTTTTACAAGGATTTTTTCAGCGGTTCATCTCAAAAATGTCAAATGAAAGCATCCGTTCTGGAACTTGTTAGGGTAATAGGTACACCCAATGTAGAAGTTCCGCAAATAATTTCTGATTAAGGGCTTTAAATTTTACGCAAAATATTGTATACTTAAAAAGTATCACACATCTCGGAGGTTTTTTAATGCGTATTTATGTGAACGGAAAGAACATCGAAATTACCGATGCAATCAAAGCTTATGTCAAAGAAAAGCTGGGCAAAGTAGCCAACCACTATGACCAAATTACAGGTATTGACGTTATTTTATCGGTTGTTAAAAACCCTGCTGCTTCTGACAAGCACATTGCGGAAGTTTCCTGCAAACTTAATTCAGGTGTTATCCACCTTGAAGAAGCAGGTGAATCTATGTACGCTAGTATCGATTTACTTGCCGACAAACTCGACAGACAGGTTAAAAAGTACAAAGCAAAAGCACTTTATTCAGACAAAACAACAATCAGAAATGCCGAGTTAGAGGAAGAACCGGTAACTGAAGGATAGTATGATTAATAATAAAAAAGTCGTTGTCATTATGCCGGCATACAACGCCGAAAAAACTTTAGAACAAACTTACAACGACATTTCACAGGATTTCGTCGACGAGATTATACTCGTCGACGATTTTTCAGCGGACGGTACAAAAGAACTTGCAAAAAAACTCAATATAACAACAATCGTTCACGATCGTAACCGCGGTTACGGCGGAAATCAAAAATCGTGCTACAAAGCGGCACTCAAAGCAGGCGCGGATATTGTAATAATGGTGCATCCGGATTACCAGTACACCCCGAAACTCATTCCTGCGATGGCAACAATGATGGCTTTTGAAGGATATGATGCGGTTATTGCCTCAAGAATGCTCGGAAACGGCGCTCTGCGCGGGGGAATGCCATTATACAAGTTTGTTGCAAATAAGTTTCTAACAGCGTTTGAAAACCTTTTTCTGGGTGAAAAACTCACCGAGTACCACACGGGATTCAGGGGATTTACCAGAGAAATACTTGAATCACTGCCGCTTGAAAGCTGCAGCGATGATTTTTGTTTTGACAACGAAATGCTTGCGCTTATTTTCTGGAACGGATACAAAATCGGCGAAATCTCTTGCCCGACAAAATATTTTAAAGAAGCGTCGTCTATCAATTTTATCCGTTCTTTAAAATACGGATTTGAAGTTCTCTACATCAGTCTTATTTACAGACTCGGGAAAATGGGCATAAGGGCGGGCGTATTTAAACAGGGCTTGAAAAAATTGGACTTAAACACAGAGATTGAATATTACCACAAAAGGAGTTAAAAATGGCGGAAATAAAACTTATCGGGACAGATGTGGACGGTACATTAACCGATGCGGGAATGTATTACACAGCAGACGGTGATGTGATGAAAAAATTTAATACCCACGACGGAATGGGCTTGACACTCTGCAGACAGGCGGGGATTAAGACTGCCATTTTAACTTCGGAAAACACGCCAATCGTTGCAAAGCGGGCTGAGAAACTTAAAATCGATTACCTTTTTCAGGGAATGAAAAGCAAGCTGGAAGTTATAACAAACCTGTGTAAAGAACTTGGCATCGGGCTGGAAAACGTTGCGTATATCGGGGATGATATTAATGATTTTGAAATTCTTTCTGCTGTAGGTCTAAAAGCGTGCCCTGCGGATGCCCTAAAGAAAATCAAAGAGATTCCGGGGATTAAAATAATGTCCTTAAAAGGCGGTGAAGGGGCAGTAAGAGAGTTTATTGATGATTATATTTTGAAATAACCTTTCCTCTGCGCAGTTTTAACGAACAACCGGCCCTGTTTCAACTTCACTATACAATTGCTTGCTCCGCTGATGAAGTTTGTATAACGGCAAACGGAAAATCATTACCGGCGCGATTATTATCATGGCAAATTTTACGACACCGGTCATCGGGGCGGGAGTATCGCTTGTTGAGGTGATTGAGAGTATAACAGAATGATTAATATAATAAAGTCCAGCGCCAAAGGCTATTAGAACGTAAACTATATGGCGGTATAAATAGCGAATCAAATCGTTCAATTTTTGTGCGTTTGAAAGTGAGATATAGAATATTAAAAATATCAGCAACGGCGTAATACAATAGAATGTTATTTCTTCACTCAAACCAAAATATACATAACATAACCAGCATCCCAAAACAGGTGCAAAAACTGGTAACAGCTGCGCAAATAAATTATCGAAATATTTGTTTTTTATCCATCGATACTTACATACAACAATCGAGTTTTTACACATATCCTCAATAGCCCACTGTGTATAAATTATTAGAAGTATTCCATAAAAAACATATATCATAAACGACAATAAAATCGGCATGATTAACAATGCATTATCCGACATTGAATACAACAGAAAAAATAATAAAATTAACACAACAGGCAGTAATAAAAATATTGCGGATATAAGCAACTTTAATTTCGATGATTTCTTTATTTTATAAAGCAGGTTTATAAGTTTTTTATTAGGAGTCAATTTTTTTATCAACATCATAACAATTGCAGCTGAGACAGGAGATATTGGAATTATAAATATGAATTCAGGTAAAAATGCGTATTGTAAGTAAGAAAAACACATATCCTGCCAGGAAAAATATTTACCGGCACTCTCGGCAGCCGTACCCGTTAATGCCCAGAAAAGCATAGTCGCGGTACTGCTTAGTACCACAAAAATAAATATTAAAAGTATTTCACAAAATGGATATTTTTTTAATTTATCAAGCATTTCATTCATAATAAAAGATATTACTTCGGCATGAATAGCCTGCGCGGTTTATAATTTATTTCTTTTTCTAATTCGCGCCGTGCCTTTTCATTTTTTAAACGCAGTTTTCTCATCGGGTTATATAGCACAAGTAATGAAATATACATCAAAACAAATGCGTAGCAGGATAGATAAAATATCGTTTTATCCTGAAGTCCGTAGCCCACAAAAACTAATCCAACCAATAATATTAACAGTATAATGAAATATTTTTTCGACAAACTAATAATTTTTGTCATTCCATCAGATACAAACAACGGTATAAGAAAAAGCGTTGCAATAAAGTATAATACAAAAACAAAAACTACCCCTTCATTCTCAATTTCCATACTTTGCACCAAATAAACAGGCAGCATTGATACACCTATTAAAAGCAACAATTGAATTATGATATTATTTAATACTGTCCCAAAACATAATTTAATTCTTTGAGACAAATGTTCTTTTATCCTCCATCCTTCGTAAATCAGCATTAGCGGAAATGCCGGTGTATAGAAAAATGATATTGCAGCAACACCAATTGCATATAATTGTTTTACCTGTACAGTTTTTGCAATAAAAACATTATCGTTACCGGAAACTATTGCAGAATACACAAGAAATACCTGTAAAAATGACATTAAAAAGTATAGCAGCCATCTTATTTTAAACCGTCTTTTCAATTTATATGCAAAAGTTAAAAGCTTTTTATCAGAAGTTAAAGAAAAAACGCACAAGCAGGCGGCAGCAGCAAAAACTCCCAAATTAGGAAATATAACTAAAGCAATCAAATCATCAGGACGTTTTAGCGGATCTTCGGCATAACCCACCCACATGTAAAAATATAACATGTACACCAACAACATAAACAAACTAATTAAAACCAATAAAATATTCTCAATTATCGGTCTATTTTTAATAGGTTCTATCATTTGTTTTTTTAATTTATTAAAAGGCATACGATTATTTTATCATACGCCTTTTAATTTTGCAATAGTTTTAATATAATTTCTTATTTCCAACCAGGTAAGTTTAAGAGTTCCTCTTTTGAGTATGTAATATTCAATAGCAATACATAATTCGTCAATCTACCAATTAATTGTTGTATAAATGCAGAATTATTCATTATAGAAAATAGAACAGAATCTTTACTCCATTTTTTCCTTAAAAAATCATAATAATCAGGTATTTGCAGATGTAAATTACCACTATTATCAATATAAGCATTATACACATGCGTATCTCCAAGCAGAGTATCTAAATCTCTGACATTATAAAAGCTAACATCGTTAACTGTCTTACCTTTAAAATTACCGCTTTTTATAGCATCTTGATTTTGAATAATAAACTCTTTTAAACAATTGCTGTTTTTTACTTCCTTTATAAGAGGTGATTGAGGTCGTGGAAGAACTACGAGCGTATTTTCGTTTATTGTATTGTCCATGTTAAATAAGTGTCTTTTTAATATTGGATTATTAATAGACATCATATCTGTGTACTCATTATCAAAATCATTTTTAATATATTCTTCCGGCTCAAGAGATAGTCTGTAATAATTTGCCGATAACGGACGATTACGGTTAATCAGCCTAAAACTACTCAAGGTTTTATTTTTTGCAATAGCCGCTTGTACAGGACTCAACAACATTTCAGGATACAATGTCGCAATATTTTCTACTTTATCTTTAAACCCCAAATCATCTTTATATAAAAATACTTTGTCCTTTATTATAGCATCAACTTCATCTACTGCCATTTGCTTATCGGGCAGGACAGCCTTTATATTTCTATATTTACGACTTTGGCTATACTCATTAGTAAAATCATCCAACGCTCCCAAATATTTCTTATCCGGCATCGGTGTACTACTTATATACATCTCCCTGCCGGTATAGGGTTTTGCAATTGGTTTTGGTTGCGTTGACGGTTTTATGTTTGGTTGTATATTCACTGCAGGTATTTCATTACTTATATCCTGTGACATTTCTATCTGACCCGTTAATGTTCCGTTTGACGGGTATAACGGCGTATATTCTGTTTCAGGAAGTATGTCTATAAGCTCCTGCAGGTAGTCCGTATTATTATCCATTTTATTTACCTCTGTCCCGTAACGCTCCTGCACATCTCTGTCCATAAAGTCGTTTATTTCTTTCTCCAATGCTGACTTGTATTCTTTGGGTGACTGCATTACAGGTTTATTCGGGTTCCCGTGTCCCGCTTTTGAGCGGTAATGTGCTCTTACTACCGTTCCGTCCTGTCTTGTATATTCATGAACGTATACTACATCACTCGAGTTTGCAAGTTCCGCATTCATCGGAAACCCTATTTTTCCGTACTGGTAGTCCAGCGCCTTCTGATAATATTTGCCTTCTTCATTGTCCATCGCAAGTACATCTTCGTAGCTGAATATTCTGTTGTCATTCATTACGTCATTGACGTAATCTCTTAAACTTGTTGGCATTTAAATCCTCCTTACCACAATAATTCCATCTTTTTGGGGGTAACAAACCGTCTACATGTATAAATTTGTTATACATATTGTAACATATTATTTTACTTTTGTCAAGACATGAGCAAAAAAAACAGATTCTTCTAAATTACCAACACCAAAAAACAGGCAGCAAATAACTTGATAATCCTGCCTGTATAAAAAGGTATGACCATTATATCATACCTTTTTGTTTTTACAACTGTTTTAATATATTTACCTATTTATAAGCAACGCCCTTTGTTTCTATTATACCAGTGCATCAATTAGTCATTGTTTACATTTTCAAACTCTTTTTCTATCTCTCTACGCAGTTTTGAATTCTTTGCTTTTAGTTTAAGAATTGGCTCAAACAGAACCAATGTTACCCCTAATAGCACTGATATATATATCATATAAAACATTACCCAATCACTTTTACAGGCGTATATTGATACACAAAACAACACTACCCAAATTGACAATACATATGACATCTTCTGCCTTAGCTTCGCAACTATAATCACAGCCTTAGGAACAATCAACAGGGGAAAAGTCATTAATATTATTATAAGATTAAAAACTATATTAAATAATAAATATTTTAGATCAAATATTTCAAACATTAAACCGCACAAAATAAAAGAAAAGAACAATACAATGAATATCAACACAAAATTTAAAAAATTTATCCCCTTATAACAATGCTTTTTTACCCTACTTTCATATTGCCAGTAAGCAAATAGTGATATTATATGTATTACAAACGGTATATTAAATAAAATCATCACAATTATACCGCTTAAACTACCACACACTAAAAATAAAAAAGGTAATAAGATTAAAAGTAGTATATAAAATTTATATCTCGCCATTTTATTATTTTTTAGATAATAAATTTTACCAAGAAAACCGTGATTTAAACTAAGATTAAATATATTTATATACATTGAATACAAGCAAATAAATAACGAAATCCAGGCAAATACAAAAATTGAAACAGAAGTCCAAACAAACTCTTGTTTATCACAACTATCAACTCCAAATGCAAACAATAACAATTCTAGCATACCACTCCATAGCACTATTGCATTTAATAGGATTAATAATACTATTTCTATTATTGGTACTTTTTTTAAGATATTAAGCATACAATTGCTCCGGTTGATAAGACATTATTGTTCTAATAAAATTTGTTTATTTCTGTTTCTATATTCTTACGTAACATTTTGTTTTTTAATTTTAGTTTTAACACTAATGGTGCAAATATTAATATACATAACATTAACAGTGATAAATATATTAAATAGAAAGTTAATAAATCATTTTGGATTAAATGAATGAGTATATATATTATTCCTCCCCAGCATAATAAGAATATTAAAATATTTTTCCTCACTTGCTCAATTATTGTTTTGGTATATTCATTTATCATCAATGGAAAAGTTATAACAATTAATATCAGGTATAATTTAACCTTATAAAAATCCGCAGATGTTTTTATACCGTAAAACGTAGAATACATATCTCCCGGTAGTGCCAATAACAAAGACAACAATATAGAAACTAAACAAAATATCAATATCTTTCCTAATGTTAAGTGAATTTTCTTAACCATGTCCCCCAAATGCCAAATCAGAAATAAAACTATAAGGGGAAACCCGAGTGATAATACTAAACCATCTATAAAACATAATGATGAAAATGCCAAAGTCCCAAAAAAGAATGACGGCGACAAAAGAATAAGACAGACACATATAATTTTCAAGACTTTACTATGATATTTTAAATAATAAACTGATTTTATGAAAAAACTATTTATTGATAAATTAAATAAATTTTTGTATATTGCAATACAAACTCCTACATCATAAAAATCACTAATTGTTATTTTTACTAATCTATAAAACTCTTCTTGGCTAACCGGATCTTCAAACCTTAATGCCAAAGCAACAAGAGCAACCCCGCCAATCAGAAACATTCTAATATTTAGCAGTAATATAATAATTATTTCTATTATTGGTACTTTTTTTAAGATATTAAGCATACAATTGCTCCGGTTGATAGTATATTAACATATACTATCAACTTTTGCAACTGTTTTAATATATTTACCCGTTATATCTCACCTTTTTCCATTCTTCCGGTGTATATTTCAGTTCTATCAACAACACATAGTTACTTAATTCACGCTCCTCTTGTTGACGATACGCATTCTTTACAAGTGCACCATTAAATGTTCTTTCGTCAGTATCTGCAAAGTCATAATAATCTACTTATATTCTATTATCAACTTTATTTACACTGTGTCCGTTTTAATATTTTCCACAACAGTGTAAAACCAATAAAAAGGAGCGCCGTTGAAGATAACAGGCTCATTAGTATGTACAAATATTGATACGGCACAAATGAACTTAATCTTGTAAAGGGTAATAATACAATTGATGGCGATGTAACAAACATTATTAATATTATTTTTATCATTAATTTCCTGTTTTTCTGCAATGTATTCAAACAATCTAAAATCCATTGATTTCGTGTTACGTTAAAATATACAAGGACTATAATTATTCCTATTATATTCAGATATACAGGATTGGTAAGGAAAAACCAGCCGAGTGAATCCCGTACATGAAAACTATAATTACTCATAAAATCACAATATGAAAAATCAAGGCATAACACATAAAAGTACAATGAGTATAACCAGATAAAGCTATTAACAAAACTCAAATAAAATACGCCCCAAAAAGGTGTTTTATTCAACAGATTTATTATTTGTTTCATTTTGTTTCCTCAATTCATAAAGTACTTTTTCTCTAATATCTTTATTGTTATTTTGCAGTTTTGGGAAAATATCCCTATTTTTAAATACCTTTTTTACAACCCTGTCATATATCGCCCACCCCACAAAAAATATGATAAACGGGGTGGCAAGGGAGGACGTTAGACTGTATAAAAGGAGTATCATTGTTGATCCTCCAAAACATCCAGACAGTTGATGCGGGGAGGAAATAGCATAATACACACATTCTATTATCATATTATAAATAATAATTGATGTTGGGGAAATGATAAACAATAACAATATAACCTTGAACAAAGATTTAATGTTATATCTTAAATAGTAAAAAATTTCTTTAAAATCATTATCTAGAGTATTATGAAAAAGCACAAATAAGAAAAATACTATTATAATATATAAATATAACGGATTAATAACAAAAACTTCTAATATAATAACTACAACAGGTAAAAACTCATCCAGCAAAGATGATAAGTATAACAATAAAACAAGTCCAAAGTTAAATAAAAAAGTGAAAGATAATATTATTGAAAGAAATATTATTCCGTTATATGGAAGTTTAAAGATTTTATCCATCCTAATACCTAATTAGCAATTACGACACATACATAATAGCATATATCGTAATTTAAAGCAACTATTAATACATTTTCCATAATTCACTTTTACAGATATTCTTCAGGAGCATATTTAATTTGTATTATTTTTAAATATGGTTTTGCAAATTTATTTCTCTGTAATTCATATGCATTATCATTAATTGCATCCAAAGCATCCCTTTTATTTGTGCTTTCTTCATAATCATCATAATCAATTGCGTACATTAACAAATTTTTGTTTGAATCAATATGAGGATCAAAAATAGTTAATTTACCATAAGCAGCATGTAGATTAAGAAGATCATAGTATTTGGGGTTAAGATATTTCATTGCAGGAACAGAATAATTACCATAATTAATTCCTAAAATCCGGTTCTTACAATTACCTTTTCTAATATTATCCCAGTTTGCATTTATTAAATCTTGTAAACCTTTTGATTTTTTTAATTTTTGAGCTGCACTTGAATTATAATTCAAAACTACCAACGTATCATCAGGTTTAATTCGTTCATATGTTCTGTATATAAAATCCTTTATTTCTTTATTTTGTATTTTTGACACCTTTGTTACCTGCGCTACTTTAGATAAACTCTTTGGATTATTTTCGTTTTCTTTTTCGTAAATTTTTCCTTCTGTCAGATTTCCCATATACGTATCTACAGCATCCGGCAGCAAATTATGTGCAGCTTGAACCATTCTAGGATGATCTGTAGCATTTTTTTGCAATTCAAAAAAACTGTCAGATGTTAACAATTTGTATGTTGCACTTTGGGAGGTCAAGTTTTTTTCATATCCATTCTGCTCACTATATTCCCTGCTAAAGTCATCCAATTTCTTATCCGGCATCGGCGCACTACTTATATTCATCTCCCTGCCGGTATAAGGTTTTGCAATTGGTTTTGGTTGCGTTGACGGTTTTGAATACGATTGTACATTCACTGCAGGTATTTCATTACTTATATTGTTTGACATTTCTATCTGACCCGTTAATGTTCCGTTTGACGGGTATAACGGTGTATATTCTGTTTCCGGAGTTTCTT
>CALUTH010000012.1 GCA_944323635.1 Candidatus Gastranaerophilales bacterium | reverse complement strand
AATGTAACGAAATGTAAAGATGAATTTAAAAATGTCTGAAACCTTGATATAATCCCCTATATGATATGATATGATATGATGTGGTGGGTGGGCTAAAGTTTTGAAAAAAGGTGCCGTAATAAATACTATCTGCAAAACTATGAAGTAAAAATACAAGAAAAAAGAAAGGACGGATAGTGTATGAGCAGACAAGTAGAAATGATGAGACAGGAGTTGATAAAAGCCGGTCTCAGCCCGAAAATTGTAGACAGTATGTCAACGGACAGACTGGAGGCGGAATGCCGTAAACGGAACATTGAATTACAGAGCGGATTGAACAACAATGCAAACTGGGGAAATGTTGGAGACGGCTTTGTAAGAGAATCTGCTCCTCCGGTGGAGGCTGAAAAGCAAGATTCTGCAGTAAAAAAAATTACAGCCGGTACTCTGGGGATTGTGTTCCCGAACGCTGACTCCCTAAAATCACTGGCGAAGTTAGTAAAACAAAATTCCGGTGATAAGGCTGAGATTCTGAAGCAGATTGCGGAGGAAATAGATAAAATGCCAGATGATAACACCGGCAATCTTCAGGCTCTTCTTAAATATTTAATAGAAAACCCGGCAGATCTGCGGTCGTTTAAGGATGATATAAAGAAAATTATAGATTCCGGTAAGAATAAGCAGTGATTTTAAAAATCTGAAATTGGAATGACATAAACTTGGCAGGAATACGGCTTGTTTAATATTCCCTGAAAACTCTTAAAACCGTGTTTTAATTGTAAAGCACGGTTTTAAGAATATTTTTTATTTTATTTTTTGCAGTATTCGGGCAATTATTCCGATAAACCTGCAGCTTTATATAGTACAGGGTAGCTTTGTGTGCTTTAATCAACACGGAAGGTACATTTACCTCTCGCCCGACTTGTAGTATCTGTACCGGCTTGGCAGGTTCATTTACCCCCTAGCCTTTGAGGGCGCCGTCGTTTTCTCCGTTGATAAAATACTTTTGCATAGCAAGGAAGAATACAATAATCGGGATTGTAGAGAGGATTGAGCCTGCCGCCACATAGCGCCAGTTTGAACTGAACATTCCCTGCAGGTTGTTAATCCCGACGGGGAGTGTGAACATACTTTCTTTGGTTAAAAGTATGCTCGGCCACAGAAATTCTCCCCATGAACCAATAAAGGTAAATACCGCAAGTACGGCAAGTGTCGGTTTAACCATTGGCAGGACTACTTTCCACAGCACCTGAAAAACATTGCATCCGTCGACAATAGCGGATTCTTCAAGTTCTACGGGGATTTTAATAAACGCCTGCCGCATAAGGAATATTCCGAACGCTGATACCGCGAACGGCATTACAAGCCCGATATATCCGTTAAGGATGCTTACACCGTCCGTAAGTCCAAGTTTAACAGTGATTAAATAAACAGGCACCATTATTGCCTGAAACGGTACCATTATCGTTGCAAGGATTCCGAAAAATATAACTTTTTTGCCCGCAAATTTCATCCGTGCAAGCGGGTATCCCGCAAGCGACGAGAATATCAGGTTAAATATAACGGTCAAACCCGCGACGGCTATTGAGTTATAAAAATACCGCATAAAATCGACTTTTCCCCAGACACCGGTATAGTTGGAGAATGTAAAATCCTCGGGGATAAACGCCGGAGGGTATGCAAATATGTTTTCGTTTATACCCTTTAAAGATGTTGATACAAGCCATATAAACGGAAAAACCGATAAAAGAGATACCAGTATCAGTATTGCGTGTGATATGAATCCCGAAAAAAACTTCTTGTTCATATTCATATCTTATCACAGGTTTTGATTTATCAAATAATTTGTATGTTGGATATTGGGGGGTGGAAATGGGGGGCGTGGCGTACTGCATTGGATTGGGTGTTCCGGTGAAATATTTGTTAACCAAAATTCACAAAGTGGTTTTATCTGGGAAATCCTGTATAATTTCGGTATGAAGAAGTTATTTATTTTTATTTTTGTATTATTTTTTATGGCGTTGCCGGTTTTGGCGGATGGTGGATTGTATCAAAAGAATGCTGTTTATGATTTGCAGGGGAATAAAATTCTTTCGCTGCCGGATGTTTCTATTTACTACTATTCTCCCCGATTTGTTGTTGTAAGAGACAATGATAAAAATTTTTATATTACCGACGGCTCCGGTAAAAGGTTAGATGAACGGATGTATCGTATTTTCAATGGTTTATTGGCGGGTACTACAAACGGAAATTTTGTTATGCTGTATGATAAACCGATTGATGACAATGACGGGAATATGATTGTTTACAATGCAAACGGTGATGTGGTTTTTCCGCTTGATAAAATCAGTCATTATGAACCGCTGGGGTTTAAGTACCTTAAAGACGGCAGAATGTACGGGATAAATTTGCATAAAAAAAGTGTAATGATATTTGAAGCAAATAAACCGCCGCTTTATATCAGAAAAACGGATGATCTGGCTGCCTGGATAAATGAAAGCGGAATCGATACAAGAGATTTTTCAGGCATGACTGATGAGGAAAAAGCCTCGGAAATGGAGAAAATCCTTGGAAACTGGTTTAACGATGATAGAAATGTATATCGTTATAATATGAGTGACAATGTTGTATTCCAAACACGTGACGGTGCGGGTATCCGCAGCCGGCAGTACCCGACGAAGGTAATTGTTCGCCCTAATCCGCAATATCAGCAAATTATAGTACAGGGAGATTATTTTGCATACTACTGTTTAGGGAAATGGGGTGTGAAATCTATGGATGATACAATTTCTGTAAGACCAATGTTTAGTACTGTTCCCCGTATCAGCGGCGGATATATTTATGCAGAAGAATAACGGGGTGGTCTTGTTTATCTATAAGTCAGACAGTGGTGTATGCATCAGAACCATATAAATTAATCCTGATAAGAGCATGCAGATAGGAATTGTAAGAACCCAGGCTGAAACAATATTTTTAACAATACCCCATTTTACGGCACTGGCTTTAGTCATCGCCCCTACACCCATAATTGCTGTAGAAATAATATGAGTGGTACTTACGGGGATCCCTAAGTGAGAGCATGCAAGAATGATTCCTGATGCGGATATTTCTACTGCAAATCCGTGGATAGGTTTAATCTTTACGATTTTTGAGGACATTGTTTTAATAATTCTCCAGCCGCCTGCCATTGTGCCTAATGCGAGTGTAAGTGCACAAATACTTATAACCCATATAGGAATATGAAAATCGTCACCTTTTATAAGCCCGAACGTAATGAGCGCAAGGGTTATAATACCCATTGTTTTTTGTGCGTCGTTTGAGCCGTGAGAGAACGCTAAAAATCCGCAGGATATAAGCTGTAATTTTTTAAATGTTCTGTTTAAGTATTCCGGTTTAATTCTCCAGAATAAGAAAATAAGTGTTGCAATTACTAAAAAACCGATGATAAACCCCAATAGCGGAGATGTAACCATCGGAATCAAGACTTTATTGAGAACATTTTGACCGTTTATAACATCAAGCGCGGGGTGTTCAAGGTGCATTGTTCTGAATCGGAAAATTAAATCGTACTGCTGGTCAAGTTTAAAATAGGCATGAACTACAGATGCGCCAAGGAGACCGCCGATTAATGCATGTGATGAAGAGGACGGAATCCCTGCCCACCACGTTATAAGCCCCCAGATGATTGCTCCTAAAAGCGCACATAGAATTGTAAGCTGGGTTATAGCATCGTGTGCAACCATGCCGACCCCGATTGTCTTTGCAACGTGTGTTCCGCAGAGCGCTCCGGCGAAGTTGAAAAATGCTGCGTATAAAATCGCATACCGCGGGCTTAAAGCTTTGGTTGAAACTGCCATTGAGATTGCATTTGCCGAGTCGTGAAAACCGTTTATAAACTCAAATACGAGTGCGACTGCGATGATTATTATTAAAAATAAAATTAAATGTGTCATAATTAACTGTTCTTTGCTGCTATATTAAGTACAATGTCTGCGACAGAGGTGCATTTATCAAGTGCGTCTTCAAGGTCTTTATATATGTCGCGGTATTTTATGACCGTAATCGGGTCAAACTTGCCGGAGAAAAGCTCTTCCGTTGCACGGTAGAGTACATCATCCCCGAGGGTTTCGATTTCTTTCATCGTATTTCTTGAATCCGTAATAGCCTGAATCTTGTGAAGTTTTTTCAAGAGGCTTACGCAGTGTACAAGCTCTGTTGTAGCCTTTATTATTACTTTTCCCTGCTGGAACATTTCTTCTGTCGGTTTTGTTATTTTGTACAGGTTGTAGTTCATAAAAGCTTTACAGATTTTTTTGTTAATCTTTCTTATTGATATTGTCAATATTTGTATATCTTCACGGTCAATCGGTGTGATAAAGGTGTTATTAAGCATTGTAATAACTTCTCTTTCTTTATCCTTACCTTTGTGTTTTTGGAACTTCATTTGAAGTAAAAGCTCTTCATCTATACCATGGATGAGAGCTTCATTATACAAAATAGCACTTTTTTTACAAATATTTGCCGCTTCAATAAAACAATCAAAAAATATCTTATTATCCGGCGGAAGCAGTTTTTCCAGTATTCCTAGTTTAAGCATTTCCAACATCCTTTCCACAACCATGTTACTTAAAAAAAAATATAAAAACAGGTTTTTGTAACAATTATTAACGTAAATAGAAAAACTTTATAACCCTTTGCTGTTTTGAGTTATATACAGAATACATAAAAATAAATTGTTACAAAATTTGTAATTTCCGAAATAATGTTGTATAATAAAATTGCTATTTATATTTCGGCTAGTGTAAAATCTTAACAGGAAGGATTGCCCTACCTGTTTTTTTTACCCTGTAGGGCGATTAAATTTTTTATAAATAGGAGTATCTTGTCAGAGTAATATTTTAGGATGAGGTACTTATTATGAAAAAAATTTTGTTTTTGACCGCGTTTATTCTTATGTTTTCAAACATTGCATTTGCCGAAAATATCGGTGTTGTTGACTTGCAGGCGGTTGTGAATAACTCTGCTCAGGTTAAACAGTTGAAGCGTGAGTACGATACTAAACTGGAAGAACTTAATAAAATTGTTGCCAATGCGCGTATGGAGGTTGCAAAGGAAACCGATCTTCAAAAAATTGCGGCAATAGAAGAGAAGTATACAAAAGAATTTAATACTAAAAAAAGTGCTTTAGAACGTGAGTATAATACAAAAATTGGTGCAATTGAAAGTAAAATTCGCGAGCAAATAAAGAAAAAGGCGCAGGAAAAGAAATATGATTATGTGTTTGCAAAGAGTGTTGTTTTATATGGCGGTGATGACATAACAAGCGAGGTTTCTGCTTCTGTTAAATAACAGTTTTATTCGGGCGGGGGCGTACAGCCCCCGATAACCGCTGTACAAGTGTGCTGTGCCTTTGATATTTCACTTTGAGATACCAGGCATCTGCCGGCGGGGCTTTTATATTTTGCAGGGAGAGCAAAAAGAAACAGACTATTTTTAGTATTATAATGTTTTATATGTATGAAGAACTTTTTAAAAAACTTTTCCGCTCGGCATTTCGTTCAAGATTTAAACTTACGCCTAAGGATATAGAATATATTAATAAAAAAGGGCTGGATACAATAAAATTACACGCAGAAGATTTTATAGCAAAACGAATTGCACCTGATTATATTCCGAATGACGGTAAGCAAACCCCTATGCGAGGTCATCCTGTGTTTATTGCGCAGCATGCTACAGCTGTCTGCTGCCGCGGATGTTTGGAAAAATGGCACCATATCAGTAAAAATACAAAACTCTCCGCATCAGAACAGGAATATATTGTATCTGTTATTATGGAGTGGATTGTCTGTCAAATGAAGTATTACTCTTCTTAATAATCAATTTATTGTTATTAACATCCACATCCAGAATATCTGTCACGGGGTTAATTTCAAGAAGTTCAAGAATCGGCAGCGGCAAATTGAGACCGTACCCCGAGCCACGTTTTATGAGCTTTTTTACAAGCATGTCCTGATATTTATTAATTTCATCATTTGGCAGTTTTTTAACGTATAAAACATTTTTCTCTACGGTCAAAAGAACCGTAAATTCACTGCTGCTGATACCGGCAAGCCTTGTTATCGGTTTGTTTAGATATAATTGCCATGAGTTTCCGTTTAGTGTTAATGATTTTTTGAGAGTCATAGGGCTGCGGTTTTCATAAAAAATAATACTTGCAATTATAATATATTAATAATATACTTATAAATACTTCGTAATGTGTGCATAATATATGGATAATTTTGCACAATATGAAATAAAAAGGCAATTAAATTTGAATTAGACACAATAAGCGTAACTTTGAAAAAAGTTTTTCGCATGCGGCGGGGTCACTACCGTTCGCAATTCTTAATCCGGGAGTTTGTTACTCCTCACTTGCGTAGGCTCATCACCTGCGCTTTTTTCTTTTGGTGGGTTGGGGATTAAGGAAACGGGATTAATGTGATAGTCTGTACATAATCTGACATTCTCCCCTCAAGGCGGATTTAAAAATTTTCGTATTTGTTAATTTTGCGCGCTTCCCCGTTCTCTTAATTTTCCCGTATCGCGTTTTTGTATACTTTTGGTATCTTTGAATTATAATTTTATTAGATTAGAAATTGAAGGGAATGTTATGTTAAAAGGGAATGAAATAAGAAATTTATATCTTAATTTTTTTAAAGAAAAACATCAGCATACTATAGTTGAAAGTTCCAGCCTTGTACCGGATAATCCGACCGTATTGCTGACGACTGCCGGCATGCTGCAGTTTTTGCCGATTTTTTTAGGAATTGTAAAATCACCCTACAACCCTCCGCGGGCTACTTCCTGCCAGAAGTGTGCCAGAGCGGGCGGTAAGGATTCCGATATAGAAAATGTCGGCAGAACTCCGCGCCACCATACTTTCTTTGAAATGCTCGGGAATTTTTCTTTCGGCGATTATTACAAAAAAGAAGTAATCCCATGGGCATGGGATTTTGTTACTAATGTTTTAAAGCTTGATAAAGACAGATTGTGGATAACGATTTTTGAAACTGACGACGAAGCGTATGAAATTTGGCGCAGTGTCGGTGTTCCCGCTGAAAGAATTAAACGCAAAGGCAAGAAAGACAACTTCTGGGGTCCTCCGGGTGCATCAGGTTCCGGCGGTCCATGCTCAGAAATCCACTATGATTTGGGTGAACAGTTTAAATGTTCTCCCGACTGCGGTATTGATACTTGTGAATGCGATCGCTGGGTTGAGATTTGGAACCTTGTATTTACTGAACTTTATCAGGATGAAGAGGGCAACCAGTCGCCGCTTGAAAGTAAAAATGTTGATACCGGCATGGGGCTGGAAAGAATTGCTATGGTTTGTCAGGGCGTGACATCTACTTTTGAAACCGATTTGTTAAGACCGATTCTTGATAAGGTTTCTGAAATGTCCGGAGTACCTTATAAAAAATCAGAAAAAACGGATATTTCTCTCCGTATTATTACAGACCACGCAAGATGTGTTACCTTCTTGATTTCAGATGGTGTTATTCCGGGGAATGAAGGCAGAAGTTATGTTTTGAGAATGATTTTAAGACGTGCGCTGCGCCACGGAAAAATTCTCGGTATGGACTTACCGTTCCTCTACAAACTGGTTGACGTGGTGGTGGAGAATTACGGCGAGGCTTATCCCGATTTAATCAAGAATAAATCAAAAATCATTGATACAATTAAAAAAGAGGAAGAACGCTTTGCCAGAACCCTTGACAGAGGTTATAAAATGCTTGATGAGTTTATATCCGCAAAGAAAGATATTGACGGCGAAAGCGCGTTTAAACTTTATGACACTTACGGTTTTCCTTTTGAATTGACAAAAGAGATTGCTGCGGAAAACGGGTTGAATGTTTCTGTTGACGGATTTTTAAAGGCTATGCAGGAACAAAAAGACCGTGCAAAAGCTGCCGCACAAAAAATCAGTGTCACAGGCGATATGAAATATGCCAAAATTGAAAATGAAGTCGGATCGACCAACTTTGTCGGGTATGAACAGTACGAGACGGATGCAAAAATCCTTGCAACCGTTGAGGGTGACGGGTTTGTGGATGTTGTACTTGATACAACCCCGTTCTATGCGGAATCCGGCGGTCAGGTCGGAGACAGCGGTATTATAGAGAATGAAAACCTTAAACTTGAAGTTATTACAACATTTAAGGTTAACAAGCTTTTCGTTCACCGCTGCAAGTTATTGAACGGTGAAATTACAATCGGTGAAAAAGTCCATGCAGCAATTGATTTGCCGCGCCGCAACCGGATAAAAGTTCACCATACTGCCGCTCACCTTTTGCAGGCTGCATTGATTAAGGTAGTAGGTAATGAGGTTAAACAGGCAGGTTCTTTGAATGAGGAAAATCGTGTAAGGTTTGACTTTAATTTCTCAAGAGCAATGACTCCCGCAGAAATTCAGCAGGTTGAGAATATAATAAACAATTGGATTGTTGATGAACTTCCGCTTACGACCGAAGTTATGGATATTGAAGAAGCAAAACTTACAAGCGCAACCGCTTTGTTTGGTGAAAAATATGACGAAAAAGTAAGAGTTGTCTCAATTGGAAATGAAAAATCCGGCTGTATATCAAAAGAGTTTTGCGGCGGCACACACGCTTCCAATACCTGCGATTTGCGGTTGATAAAAATAGTCTCCGAAAGTGCTATTTCCGCGGGCGTAAGACGTATTGAAGCGGTTGTTTCTTCTGCTGCATTTGACTATCTAGACTCTAAGGCTAAGGAAATTGATAAACTTTCTGCCAAATTTAAAGTTCATTATGATGAGGTTGAGGCAAGAGTTGATAAACTGGCTGAAGAAAATAAAGAGCTGCAAAAACAATTGCAGGAAATGAAAGAGGAAAACGCACGTACAAAGTTTGCCGCATTTATTACGCGCGCAAAGGATATAGAGGGCGGTAAGCTTTTCATTTCCAAAACGGAAGTAACCGATGCGGATGCAATCAAGGCAGGGGCAGAATTCCTGGCATCGAAACTTGGTGAAAGCATTATAATACTTGTAAATAACAGACTTGTATTCGTAAGAGTGTCCGACGGATTTGTTAAATCAGGTATAAATGCCGGTAAAATCGTCGGTGAGATTTCCAGAGCGTGCGGTGCCAACGGCGGCGGGCGTCCCAATATGGCTCAGGGCGGGATAAAAGATTTTTCAAATATTGACAGTGTTCTTGAAAATATTGAAACCTCTTTGATGTCTGTTTCTTGCAAATAAAGGAGCATTTAATGCAAAATTTAAGACAAATAGCGGCAAATATGTGTGATATTAAAAATCTCATTTTTGCTGCTGTTTGTTCTTTTCTGGCGGTATCGGCGGGGTATATTTATAACGAGTTTCAGCCTTCTCCGTTCAGGTTTGGAATGTTGATTTTTATTGCTCTGATCATCTTTCTTATCATTAATTTTTACAGATTAAATTATCTTGTATCCCGTACAAATCAGGAAAAAAAACTTCTGGCAGAATCGTTAAAAGTGAGTTGTGTATTAAGTTTTTATTATTTAATTGTGGTTTGTGCGGCGATATCTATTGTTGTATTAGAACTTTGTTTTTGTGCTCTTATTAAAACGGATATATTCTATTTTGTTGTTTGGGCAGTATTTACATTTATTGTATTCGGAATGTTTTTCTTTACATTTATCGGGGCGTTGGAATTGGAATATATTAATAGCGGGTATAAGTTCCGTGAATTGTTTGAATTTAAGAAATTGGGAAAAGAATATTCTTCATCCAAACTTGCGCGTCTGACTGCTGTATCTGTTGCGGAAGGCGGACTTTGTTTATTTTTGCTGCGATTTATTCCGTTTTTTAGTAATTTGTTTATTCAATTTTTTGTAGTTTTTATTTTTACTCTGTTTATGTTATATTTAATCACTCTTTTAGAAGATTATAAGCTATCGGTTTATAAATCCGAAAAATTATAATTTTTATAACCTATTAAAACTCTGTATACATGGTTAATTGATGGTCTTTTTAATGTATGTAAATCATGATTTGAAAAATTATGATTAGTATATTGTTTATCTATAAATGACAGTTTTACTCTACATATCCTGTAAAACTACTAAATTTTGTGATTTTTTTCTGTTTATTTCGTTACAAAAATTCACATTACAGTCTATCCTGATAACTAAAGGAGGAGGAAATGAACGATATTAAAAAATTACTTGGATTAAGAATAAAAGAACTCAGAAAAATGAAAAAGATGTCTCAACAAGTTCTTGCTGAGAAAGCTAACATTGACCAGAGAAGTTTAAGCCATATTGAATGCGGCGACAATTTCCCGTCAAAATCTTTGCTTGATCTTGCAAAGGCTTTGGAAATCTCATTGCCGGATTTGTTTGACTTTGATCATCATAGTATGTCAACAAATGATATGATTGAGTACATTAAAACCAATCTGATAAATCTTACGATTGAAGAAATACAGGTTATCTACAGATTGATGAAATCTTTTAGATAGTAAAAAGTTCTGCTTATTTTAGCAGAACTTTTTATGCTTCTGAATATCTCAACATTAGACAATCATATTGGATTTTGTATAATTAGACCCTTCAACACGCTTTTTAAGTGCACCGGCTGGTTCATAGTAAGGTGTAACTGTCATCAGCTTGGCTGCAATATCCGGAAAATAGTAAATAAATCTCAATTCACTGTCCGTGAGCGGTTTTTGCGTGTGTACGTTTGCATAACGTACCAGTTCAAGGATGTTTCTGGCTTCGTGTTCATCCTGAAAACGCAGTTCAAGTTTGTTGTATACGTTTCTGAAACCTTTGATACCGCCATATTCGCCGGTTGTAATCATTCTGCCTGTTTCAATTATTTCCGGTTCGCCTCTGCCGAGTTCTTCATAATCGTAGAGTTCATAGTTTCTGCGGTCTTTGAGCGCTCCGTCGGCGTGAATACCGGATTCGTGTGCAAAAGCATTGTCGCCGACAGCCGGCTGGTTTATCGGAATGGGAACACCAAATGCGTATGAAGTATATTTAGCAAGTTTCCAGGCTTTTGAAAGGTCTATTTTTTCATCAAGCTGATATTTCTTGCTGAACCCTGCTGATTTAAGAATTGCAAGTATACAGGAAACTAAGTCCGCGTTGCCCGCGCGTTCGCCGAGCCCGTTGATGGCTGTATTTATGTACGCATCAACACCTGCGTCAACGGCGGCTTTTGCCCCCATGACCGAACAGGCAACCCCCATGCCTAAATCATTGTGGTAGTGTAATTCTATTGGCATCTGGGTTTCTTTTGCAATTTTGAATATTCTGTCGTAAGTTGTTGACGGGTCTTCGTATCCGAGAGTATCACAGTAGCGGAAACGGTCTGCACCGCAGCGTTTTGCTTCCTGCGCATATTTTATTAAAAACTCAAGTTCGCTTCTTGATGCGTCTTCTGCGTTGACTCCGACGATTTCCGCGCCTTTTGATTTTGCGCATTCAACCGCATCGCAGGTGAGTTTTATTATGTCGTTGTAAGTCTTTTTTCCGCTGTATTTACCTTCTATCATTTGTTTTGAAGTTGATTGCGAGAGGTTGCAGTATTTGAGTTTGGGAACATTTCTGAAAGAGTCTTCAACATCCGCTGAAATTGCTCTCATCCAACCGCTTAGTTTTGTTCGTGTGATTGCTTTTCTTTCAACGAGTTCTAAGTTGGCATTAAGATAGTTTAATTCGTGTTTTGTAGTCGGGAACCCGAATTCTGATTGCGAAATCCCCATATTATCAAGCATAAGATTGATGATGGTTTTTTCAAGTTTTGCAAGCCCGAGCCTTGATGTTTGAACACCGTCACGGTTTGTAACATCCAATATATAAATCTTTGCCATAGTTACTCCTTAAATTGCCTGTTTGTGTAATCCCTGCCGCGGTTCTTTGTTTATGCCAATTCCTTCATTGCGGCTGCATACTCTGCGTCATTTGGCGCTTTTCCGTGCCATTGCGCCTGATTTTCCATAAACGATACACCTTTACCCTTTACTGTATTTGCAATGATAGCAAACGGTCTGTCAGCCTGTTTTGCTTTATTCATTGTATCATATATTTCCTGATAATTATGTCCATTGATAGTTACGGTCTCCCAGCCAAAACTTTTCAGTTTTTCATCAAGCGGGTTTAAGGCAGTAACATTTTCCGTTGCGCCGTCAATTTGCAGCCCGTTTCTGTCAATGATTGCAATAATATTATCAAGTTTTCTGTGCGCTGCCTGCATAAGAGCCTCCCATACAGAACCTTCCTGCAGCTCCCCGTCACCAAGATAGACAACAACTTTGGCGGGATTGTTATTGAGTTTCAGGGCAAGCGCCATACCGACACCCATTCCTAACCCCTGACCGAGCGAGCCTGTCGAGACTTCTATACCGGGTAAATGTCCTTTTGACGGGTGTCCCTGAAGTTTTGAACCTGCCTTTCTGAATGTTTTGAGCAGTTCTCTGTCAAAAAATCCGCGTTCTGCAAGTACAGAGTACAACAGTGCGGAGGCATGCCCTTTTGAGAGGATAAAACGGTCACGGGCATTATAGTCCTTTGAGTTGTTCCATTCAGCCGGGATGTTCAGTGAAATGTTGTAAAGTACCGTCAAAATGTCGACACCTGACAGTGCTCCGCCAATATGCCCGGATTTAGCAAGATAGACGGCTGTTACTATATCCTGTCTTACTTTTTTTGCAAACTCTTTTAAGTGATTTAGTGTTTTGTCATCAAGCATTGTGTTAAACTCCAATTCTTTTTCCGATAACTTTTAAGAAGAATACGGGCATTGCGGGAAAAATCCGTTTGAGCCGCTGCGGCTGTGTTGTAACACGGTATAACCACTCCAGACCGAGCCTTTGGAAAATAACGGGCGCGCGTTTTATTTCTCCCGACCATACGTCAAAACTGCCTCCGATACCGATTAGCAACCCGTTTTTCAAATACTGTTTAGCGTTTTGTATAAAAAATTCTTGCTTAGGAGATCCGAGTGCTGCAAGTACAAGTTTAGGTGCGGCTGACTGCAGCGCTCTGTATATTTCCTCCGGATTATCGAAAAAACCGTTGTGTGTATATACTATTCTTAAATCCGGCATACTTTTTTTCAGGTTTTCAACAGCTTTGTTTAGTATGTTTTCACTTGTTCCTATTAAAGCAACCGGTACACCGCTTTTTTCGCATTCTGCAAGAAGTTTATAAGCAAAGTCTATTCCTGCAATACGATTAACTTTTTGACCGAGTATATTTATTGCAATTTTTATACCGACACCGTCAGGAAGCAGCATATCGGCACTTTTTAGCAGATTTGCAAATTCTTCGTTTTTAAATCCATAATTAACCATTTCAGGATTAATTGTAACTATTTGTGCCGGACGATTTCCTTCAATGAGTCTTAAAGCATTATCTAAAGCTTCTTTAGACGTTATATCCGCTATGTCATACTCAAACAGTTTTACAGTTTTCATATTTAAATTATACTTGAAAAATAAAAAAATACGTTTTAAAATATTACCACAGTGATAAATAAAGGAGGGTTCATTTTATGAAAAAAATGTTAACGGCACTATTTGCTCTCTGTGTTGTAGCTACTACAGTTGCAGTTGCGGCAGATAATTCTACTTACACTGAAAGATGGATTAACAAAAAAGCAAATGAATTAGCAAAACCGGTTGCTGACAAAGAAAGAGAATTACAGGCTAAACAGGAAGCCGCAGAAAAAGAACGTGCTGCTAGAGAGGCTGAATACAAAGCAAAACAAGCTGAACGACAAAAAGCCCGCGAAGCAAAACAGCAACAAGTTAATCAGGATGTTACCAACCTGAAAAACTCTATAGATGCTTTCAAAAAGTATAAAAAGTAACTTTATTTAAAAATGTTGTTAAAACGGCGCCGGCAATTAGTGTCGGCGCCGTTTGTTATGTATTTAAATTGTTATCCTGCTGCTGAGTTCTTCGGGTTCTTGGGGTTTTTTAGGAGATTTTTTGAAGAAATTTTTTATTTTGCTGAATAGACCGCCTTTATTTTTGTCAGCCTCTTCTGCGGCTTTTCGTGCGGCCTCTTCTTGCGCTCTTTGTTCAGCCTCTCTGGCGGCTTTTTCAGCAGCCTCCTGCGCTTTTTTCGCTGCTTCTTCCGCTTGTTTTGCTATTTCGTCAAGTTCTGCTTCGTTTCTTACGTAGTGCTCGCCGTCCGGTTTTGTTACACGGTCTTTCAATGTTGTATTAAGCCGCTCCGAGACCTGTTTGCCGTCTTTGTATTCTTTTAATAATCTGTCGGTTCCGTTGCGCTCAATAATAATACCTGTAAATGCACTGCCGTCAGCATTTACGGCTTTACCGTCAACAATTTTCCCGCCCTGTGCCGCAAAATCTTCCGCCTTTTTGATTGTCGGGCGTACCAGTTCTGTTGTTATTGCTTCACCGTTTACGCCGGTTGTTCTTGTAATATTTGTCAGCTTGCCTTCCGGTGTATATTGATATGTTTTATCATAGTTAACGGCTTTTGTCGGGTCATAGAAACCTTTGTCATCAACATTTTTTGTTGCTCTTTGCAGTCTGCCGTTTACGTAGTAGCGTTCGATTTTATCGCCTTCCGCTGTTTTCTGGGTGATTTTGCCTGAAAACAGTGTGCCGTCTTTTGTTTTGGCAATACCGCGCTCAAAAACATTTCCTTCTTTTTTGAACATTTCAATAGTTTTTTCAGGAATACCTTTTCCCTTTCTAAGGTTGTAAATCAGATATGATCCGACACCGATGAGCGCCAGACCTGTCAAAGATGCTGCAAGAAGGTTTGATTTATCTTCCTTCTTTTCCGGCTCCGGAATAACTATATCGTCGACCGTTGTAACCGGTTTGGGCTGTACGGAGGGTGCTGCAGCCGCTGCAGTTGTGATTTGCGGGGTATTAATTGTGCTCATAACTTACCTAACCTTCCAAGTTCCTAAAAAATAACTACATGTAAATAAAAACATGAACATTTTATTTATTGCCTTTTTAATATGGAACGGCGTAACAATTCTTAATAAAACGGCAGCGTAGTATGCGGCTTGGTATAGTATGATGCTGTGTGATTATTGTGGCGGGCAGATTTTTGCTTCGACATGTTTTTGTTTTTCGACAATGCTGCCGAGAATTTCCATTAGTTCGGCTTTTGTATCAGCCTGATAAAAACTGCCTTTTGTGACAACCGCCGTACATTCAAGCTGCTCTAAATCATCTTTGTCGCCGATATTAAAAGCGATTACGTCTATAAGAAAATCGGGGCGGAGCCTTGATAGTTCTATTGCGTATTTACAGGGGCTTTCGTCACAGTTCTCGCCGCCGTCGGTGAGAAGTACAATGTGTTTTGTTCCGTTAAAATCCCCGAAATCACCGGCAACGGATTGTTTTAAAGAGTATGTTATCGGGGTCATGCCGCGCGGTTTAAGTTCTGACAGTTTTTCAGAAATGACGTTAACGGAGTTGTACGATACGGGAACGGCAAGTTCTGACGCCTTGCAGGCGTGGTATGCCGTAAACCCGCATTTGTGTCCGTATATCCGTAAGCCCACAGGGATGTTTGACGGGATTTCCGGCAGGTATTTTTCCATTACTGATTGTACCATTTCGGCTTTTGATTCGCCGTTCAGGGTTTCCTCCATACTCTGGGAAAAATCTATTACAAACAGCAGATGTTCGTTTGGCGTACGGAACTTCTGTTCTGGCAGTTGTTCGGGGCGGAAAACTTCATAAGCAAGGCAGGGCAGTGCTGCCAGTATAATTAGCAGTAAGATTTTTTTCATAATATTAATTATTATTCTTTTGCAATTTTTATACATTACTCGGTCTTGCTATTTATTGGTGGGAAATATTCTATGAACCCGACGTGGAGTACGAATGGGGAAAACAGAGCCCTCACCTTTTATCCCTCTATAGAGAGGAATAAAAGTAGGGAGAAGGTGCACTGTGGTAACACCATGCGGATGATTGGAGCGGTGCCGGCGGCAGGGATCCAATCTCCGCCCTAAGAAATTATTTATGATACGCCTCGTTTTTAATAATCTTAAACGCGCGGTAGATCTGTTCTGTAAGTATCAGCCTTGCAAACTCATGCAGAAATGTCATTTTTGAAAAACTCAGTTTAAAATCCGCTCTTTGTGATACTTTATCAGACAGCCCGTGGGATGAGCCGATTACAAAAACCAGTTCTCCCGTACCGGAGTGGTTTATGTCATTGATTTTTGCGGCAAACTCTTCCGAGGATAGCTGTTTGCCGTTAATTTCCAGTGTAATCAGGTAACTCTCCGGTTTTATACAGTTTAGTATCCTCTCTGCCTCAATATCAAGTGATTTTTCAATCAAGCTCTCTTCGTAAACCTGTTCGGGTTTTATTTCAACAACTTCAACCGGACAATACGGCTGAACACGTTTAAGAAATTCGGCCGTACCCTCTTTTATATAACTTTCTTTCAGTTTCCCCGGTGCTATTATCTTAATTTTCATTTTTTTGAACGTATACTGTTTGTGACGGGAAGGCAAATTCTATCCCCTCTTCCCTGTATCTTCTAATCAGTTCTCTTATAACTGCGTCTTTTATAAGGCAGTATTCTGCCCAGATTCTGGTTCTTGTATTTACATAAAGCCTCAATGTAATCTGGCTTTCGTCTAACGAACTGACAAACGCGAGCGGGTCGTCCTCAACCTGCGGGTTATCAATCGCTACAGCCCTTAGGATTTCCACGGCGCGTGCTATTTTTTCGTTGGATGTAGAGTATTCAATCCCCACAAGCATATCTATCCTGCGTGCTTTTATGGTCGTTATGTTTGTTACCGCGGAGTCCGCCATTATATTATTCGGGATATTGATAATATAGTTATCCATTGTAACGAGTTTTGTGGATCGGAAGTTAATATCCATAACGGTTCCTTCCATTCCGTTAAATCTGATAAAGTCGCCGACTTTATAAACTTTATCCCAGATAACCGCAAATGAGCCGAAAACGTTTGCAATAGTTTCTTTTGCCGCAAAACCTACTGCCATACCAATAATACCGAAACCTGCAAGGAGTGAAGTTACAGAGTAGCCGTTTGATTGCAGAAATGCTGCTATGATTAAAAACAGAATTAGGATTTTTAAAACCTTAATGCAAACAGGTACAATCCTTAAAATAGGCGCTTCATTTTTATGGTTTTTGAGTTTATCCTGCGCTTTTGCGTACAGTAAATCCAGCCCTTTTATTGCAATATATGCAATGATGACGTTAACTATAATACTAAAAATTAATACCTTGTGCGTAAGAAAAAATTTGCTTACAGTATCAATTAGTTTTGAATTAAAATCCATCTATTCTTATCTCCTGTTATTTTAAAACTTTTTCAGTTTTGCAAAACTTGCATCCATGGCTTTTTTACCGTTTGTACCAAAGTCTATTGTATACATGGTACTTGAACCTACTTGAATAACCTCAATAATATGACCTATACCGAGTTTTTCGTGGAAAACCCGCTCCCCTTCGTTAAAGTAGTATTCAACATGTCCCGAGGATATTTCTTGTTCCCTCCGTTGGGTAAGTTCTTCCTGTGCTTTTTCACTTTTGCGTTTTTCTTCAAGCATACGTTTTATTGCATTGTCTTCAAAAAACTTATCGGCTTTTTCTCTGCTTTTTTCAATATTCTTTTGTGATTTTACAAGAATGGCTCTGGCAGGCGAAGTTTGTGGACGTTTCGGGTACGAAAACTTATTTTTACTTGTGTTATCAGGTATTCTTTTGGTTCCGGGGGCTGTAAAATTGCTGCCAAATCCGCTTACCGGCTTAACATATCCGTCGCTGTCAAAAGTTGATTTGCCCGTTTTAATCTTTTCAACCGCGCTTTTGAATGTTCTTGTCAGCTGCCCTGCGCTTGATTGCTGTACATCAAGGAGTTTGACGGGGATTTCTTCTAAAAACCTGCTCGGGTTATAATACTTGTACTCACCCCACATTTGACGCCGTTTTGCATCCAGAAGGTAGAGTTTTTCTTCCGCCCTTGTAACCCCTACGTACATAAGTCTGCGTTCTTCTTCAATTTCCGAGGCAGAGTTAAACGTACGCTGCGACGGAAATATTCCTTCATCCATCCCCGCAAGAAATACAATCGGAAACTCCAGACCTTTTGAGGAGTGAAGAGTCATAAGTGTTACATTGTTTGCAACCTCGTCTAATCCGTCAAGGTCTGAAACCAGAGAAATTTGCGCCAGAAACTCGCCGAACGCATTGTTTATATCTTCGGGTTCAAAGTCGTTGGCTACGTTTACAAACTCTTGCAGGTTTTCAATTCTTGCTTCGTCTTCCGGTGTATTTTGCGACTGCAGTTCTCTTATATATCCGCTCCGTTCAAGTACAAGCCCTATAAACTCGTATAATTGATAATTAGGCTGTTCTTCTTTGAATTTGTCTATAAGCGTTACAAAATCTTTGAGTTTTGTTGCGGTTCCTGATTTAATTGCAGGAATTTCATTGAGCTGTTTAACAGCCTGATAGAGGCTGATTTGATTGGCGTCTGCAAAATCCTGCAGGTGTTTAAGCGTTGTATCACCGATTGAACGCTTAGGAACATTTACAATCCGTTTGAAACTTTGCGAGTCGTCAGGGTTGTAGATTAGTTTTAAGTATGCAACTGCGTCCTTGATTTCTTTACGGTCATAGAACTTAAGACCTCCGTAAATCCTGTAAGGGATGCCCGCGGCAATCATTGCTTCTTCTATCGCACGTGATTGCGCGTTTGTGCGGTAGAGAACGGCAAATTTATTGTAATCATCGGAGGTTCTTTTTATTGTTGAGGCAATATATGTTGCCTCGTCTGTCTCATCCTCGGCTTCGTAGAGTGTAATTTTTTCTCCGTCGCCCTTTTGAGAGTAGAGAACTTTATCAACACGTTCCTCGTTGTTCTCAATAACAGCGTTTGCCGCCGCAAGAATGTTTGCGGTTGAGCGGTAATTTTGTTCAAGTTTAATAATTTTTGTGTCTTTAAAATCCTTCTGGAAGTTAAGAATAATCTTAAAATCAGCCCCGCGCCAGCTGTAAATGGACTGGTCAACATCGCCTACAACGCAGAGCGAGCGTTCCGGCGGGATTTCTTCAAGGTTGTTTGTATACAAGGCTCTTACTAATTGATATTGTGCCTGGTTGGTGTCCTGAAACTCGTCAACCAGAATATGTTTGAATTTTTTGTAGTACCTTTCACGAACCTCCGAATTCTGTTCCAGCAGTTTTACCGCGAGCATAAGCATATCGTCAAAGTCTATAGAATTGTTATTTGTAAGTGTGTTTTCGTACATTTCATAGATTTGTGCTATTCTCTGGGTCTTAAAATCACGCGCAAAGGTTGCAAAATTGTACGCGTCCTCCATTTTGTTCTTAGCGTTTGAAATGACCGCCTTAACTAATTTGGGCTGATACAATTTTTCGTCAAGGTTGAGTTTTTTAATACACTGTTTTATTACTGCAAGCGAGTCTTGCTCATCGTAGATTGAAAAATTGCGGTCTAAAAATCTTCCTGATTGGAATTTGTAGTTTTCAATATCCTGCCTTAAAATTCTTCCGCAAATACTGTGGAATGTACCTACCCACATATATTTCACGGTTTCTTCGCCAAGAATTGACGATAACCTTGCACGCATCTCTTTTGCGGCTTTGTTGGTAAATGTAACTGCCAGAATGTCGCGCGCGCGTACGCCTGACTTAATCATATATGCGATACGTGAGGTTAAAACCCTTGTTTTGCCGCTGCCTGCGCCCGCTAAAATAAGCAGTGAACCCTTTATTGTTTTGACAGCTTCAAGCTGTTCCGGATTAAGATTGTTTAAAATGTTTTCCATTCCCTATTCCCAAAATTATGTTTTTGTGCTAGTATAGTTCAGCATACTCAAAATAAATATTTTTTGCAATCAGAAAGCGGTAGGTAAAATGACAGAAATTAAGAACATGGCAGAAGAAGATGAAAAACAACAGCAGTCACAAATAATGGTGCCTGTAGATGATATGGATGTGGCGCATGCCTCTCCTGATACGGTTGATGAATTAGCAATGGAACTGGCAACTATTAAACAGCCGGCAAAAAGAATTGCGATAATCGGTTCAAGAAACCTTGCTATTACTCACCAGCAAATGATTGAAACGCTTACTACCGCACTTGTTCAACAGGGTAATACAATTATTACATCAGGCGGTTCTTGCGGTACCAATGCTGCAGCCATCCGTGGCGCTATGAAATCAAACCCTGATAAACTGAAAGTTATTCTTCCCCAGACAATTGGACAGCAGCCCAGTGATGTTCAGGATCAATTAATTGGTGTTCCGAATATTGTAGAGCATGCCGACAGGGCTATGATGACTCTTGCTGACGCTTCAAGAGTTTGTAACAGAGAAATTATTGACGATTGTAATCAGTTAATATGTTTCCTTTCTCATACTTCTAAAACTCTTCATACGGCTGTTGAATACGCTGAAGAAGGTCACAAGGTTGTAACTGTTTTCTATCTGGATTAATTTATGGAACTCTTAAAAAAACTTACCGGTAAAAATCCGGCTGAATTTGAACCCGCTGCAAAACAACTGGTTGATAAGCCTGATTTGACGCTGTTTAAAGAACTTGTTGCAAGAGACGATTATATGTTTGGTTTTATAAAACAGAATGTTGCCAGACGTATTTTGAGTGCGTGTAATGAGACTAATTACCAAAACCTGTATCAGTTTTTACCGTATTATTCGCCGTATTATGAAGATGTAATTATATCGGTACTTTCAAGATATGATTCTCAAAACGCGCGGGGCAGAATGCTGGAACTTTTAAACTCCGGCAGCGATGATGAAAAGTGTTATGCGGCAAAGTATTTTGTCCAAAATCCCGAAGAGGCGGCGATAGATCTACTTAGAAATTATATTTTTTCTGAGAATGAATATTTATCAATTAATTCTATTGATGCACTGAAAAAACTCAATGACGAACAAACATTCAACCTCGGGCTTGCAAAACTTGAGTCGGATGATGATTACGAAGTATACAGCGGGGTGAAACTTATTGCGCGCTGGGGGGATGCGTCGCTTACAGGCAGGCTTTATGATGTGATGAAAAAATCATCAATCCCCGAGTATATTGCTCTGGAAATTAACGCACTTGAACCGTTTATTGACGGGATACACAGCGAACATGCCGAAAAGACCGCTCTTGCCCTCTGTCATATACTTTCGGGGTTGAGTGAATTGATACCGCTTGATTCGGTTTTTGAATTGAATATGGCGGAAATTCTTGATACGCTTTCAAAATCAAAAGAGAGTTATGCGGCGGTTGTTCTAATGATGGCAAAACGCCTTTTTGTAGAAATATCCGGCAATGATGAGTATTTGTTTGACTTGGATAAGAATACAAAAGATGAAGTTGCTCAAATCCATTCGATTCTTGACAGAATACCCGAAAGCCGTCTGGAAAGCGGGCTTCTTGAGGAAACGTACGAGGAAAGCCCGTTTGTGGGGTTTGTTATAGACTTTATAAACGATGTTGAGCTTCTTAAATCACTTCTTGAAGGAAACAACCAGACGGTGATTCTCAGTGTAATGGAACGCTTAAAGGTTCTTGGAGCTTTAAGTGACACTGTAAAAGCGGAAGGGCTTTCACATATAACCAACGAGAATATAAAATCCGTTGCCGAAGCATTGTAATTACTAACGCGCTTGCCATCAAACCGTGTTTGAATAATAATACAGGTACTATGAAGACTTTAGAAGAGATAAATGACTTAATATCGGAAGATAAATTCAGCGATGCAAAAACAGCGCTGGAAGAGGTTATAAACACCGAACCCAATAATTTTGAGTATAAAAAACTGTTAGGGCTTGTTAATATTAACCTTGATAATTATATTGATGCAAAATCCAATTTTGAAGAAGTAATCAAATATAACCCCGAGGATGCAACTTCGTGGTTTTATCTTGGCAGCTGTTACGACTCAATGGAAGATTATCAGTCTGCCGAGGAGGCGTTTAAAAAAGTCATAGAACTGCGCCCCGATTACTCGGAAGGGTATAAGAACCTGTCGATGATTTATATGAAACAAGGCAAATATCAAAAAACTATGGAATGCGCCCAAAAGGGTTCCGAAATCGAGCCTGACGAGTATATTTTCCCGTACTTAATCGGTACATCGTTTATGGCTGAGAAGGATTTTGATAATGCAATAGTTTTCTTTAATAAATCCCGTGAACTTTCCGGCAACAATCCTCAGGTTATTAACAGTCTCGGCACATGCTATTTAACAACGGGTAAGAATGACAAGGCGCTGCAGGTTTATCTTGATGCGCTTGAGGCTAACCCTGATGATGCGCTTGCAAACTATAATGTGGGATCTGTTTATCAGCTTTTGAATAAACATGAAAAGGCTTGCGTTTATTTCGAAAAAGCAAACAGCCTTGAAGAATCGGAAACTTTCCTTGTTGCTTGGGCACTGTCTTTGATGAAAATACCCAGACCTGATGAGGCTATTGAGATTTATAAAAAACTTGCGGTTGCGCATCCTGAGAAAACAAATTACAGATACAATATGGTGCTCTGTTATGAAGAAAAAGGCGAGTACGATACGGCGATAAAGATACTTGAAAGTATAGTTATGGTTAATCCGCAGTTTGTTATGCCCGCTCAAAAACTTGCATCGCTTTATATAGAAACGGGAGAATTAAGGAAAGCAAAAGATATTTATGACCGTATAATCCTCAAAAACAAGGTTAATGCGGAAGTATTTTATCAGTATGCAATTCTTTCAACCCAGCTTTGCGATACGGATGCAGCAGAAAAAATCCTCAAAAAAGTTATAAAAATGAACCCCAACGCTGCAAAGGCGCATAAGGATCTGGGTGTCATATACCTTGGCAAGAGGCTTTTTGACTGGGCGGAGGATGAGTTTAATACTGCAATAAGCCTTGCGCCTGATGATATTGATATAGTTTTTGAGTACGCAAATTACTTGTACTCGATTGCAGATTATAAAAAAGCTGACGAGTATTATACAAAAGCGTTGAATTTGGATGCAAATTCAATTATAAAAACATTTACTGCGCTAAATAAACTTGCACTAAATGATTTGAATTCTGCTAAAACGCTTATATTAGATGCTTTGCATACTGCGGGTGAACATGAGTATATTTTGTTTGTGGCGGGGCGGATTTTCTTTGCACTCAAGGATTATGACTGCGCTAAGAATTACCTGATAAAAGCGCTTGAGCGTAAAGTGAGCGATGATACCATGAATCTTTTGGGGCTTACTTATTTTGAACTCGGCGAATACGAAAAAGCAAACAATATATTCTTGAATCTTCTTGATAAAAACCCGAAAAATACTATTCTGCTATTGAATTCAGCAAAGTGCTATGAGAAGTTAAATAATCAGGATGACGCGCTTGCTCAGGCTGAAAAACTGCTTGATATTTTCCCCGAATGTGAGGATGCGCTGGAATTGGTCAGGCGGGTTTCGTAGGCTGTTTGTTTACAGCGCTTTACAATACGCTTGCTTTTAATTTAGCTTCGCGCTAAAATAATGTTGGTCGAAATATAATTATCAAGTTTGGAATCTTGAAAGGAAAGCAGGTACAAAATGAAAAAAGGTATTCACCCTGATTATAAAAAAACTGTTGTTAAGTGCGTTTGCGGCAACGAAATTGAAACAGGTTCCGTATTGGACAACATCACTGTTGAAATTTGTTCTAACTGCCACCCGTTCTACACCGGTCAACAAAAAATCCTTGACTCTGAAGGACGTGTTGAAAGATTTAAAAAACGCTACGGCACAAAGTAAGTGTTTTAATAAAAAAGGGGCTCGCAAGAGCCCCTTTTTTTTCTGGTATTTTTTTGGGGGGGCTGCCGAAAATTCGCCTCTCAGAGGCGGAGGGAATGATGCAACTCCCACCCTTAATCCTTGCCCTTGTGGGCATCCCGTCGGAGAGGTAAAAATTATTGCCCTAACGAAAATCTGCCCGCAGGAGAGGGCAAAAGCGTTATGGGTCGGGTTTAAGCCCGATAAAGTACTTACTTTAAGCTGCTCTTTACCCTACAGATAATTTATGCTAAAATATCATTCACGTATCAGGTAAAAGGAGTTTTGGATTATGGCAAAAGACAGCAGTTTTGATATTGTTTCGGAATTTGATAAACAAGAATTGGTTAACGCGGTTGATCAGGTTAAACGCGATATTTCATCAAGGTTTGATTTGAAAAACTCAAACTCCGATGTTGTTCTGGAAGGTGATAAGACAATAACGATAACAACGAGTGATGATATGAAATTAAAGAATATCTTTGATATTCTTCAATCCAAGCTTGTTAAACGCGGATTGAGTATAAAGCTTTTAGACCCGCAGCCGGTTGAAAATGCCCTCGGCGGGAACGTAAGACAGGTATTTAACCTGAAAAAAGGTTTGACACAGGAGCTTGCAAAGAAAATTGTTGCGGATATTAAGGACAGTAAACTAAAGGTTCAGGCATCAATTCAAGGCGAGCAGGTGCGTGTAAGCGGAAAGAGCAAGGATGATTTGCAGGAGGTAATAAAACTTCTGCGGGGAAATGAGGATAAGTATAATTATCCGCTCCAGTTTACAAACTATAGATAAGTCAAACCGCCGCCGGATTAACCGGCGGCGATTGTTATTTAGTTTGTTTTGTCGGGCTAAAGCCCGACCTATGACTAAGCTTGTAGTTTATATTTAGGCGTAAAGTAACATTTACCCCCCGTTGCAATTTGTTCAAATATAGTATAGAATTAGAAAATAGAGACAAGGTTTTAAAAACTTATATACATGGACCAGAGTATAATATTAAATATATTTGTAATTCTGTTTTTACTTTTTGTTAATGCGTTTTTTGTGGCAGCCGAATTTTCGTTGGTTAAAGTGCGGAAAACGCGTTTGGAACAGCTTTCAAACGAAGGAAACAAGATAGCAAAGCTTGCTTTAAAGACCCTTGATGATGTAAATGCGATGCTTGCTGCGGCGCAGCTCGGTGTTACGGTTGCAAGTATCGGGCTTGGCTGGGTCGGTGAGGCTACTGCGGTAAGGCTTATTGAGCCGCTTGTTGCTTTTGTCCCGCATATCAACCATACAATCACGGCGCATGCGATTGCGGTTCCGATTTCATTTATTCTTGTTACTATGTTCCACGTAGTACTTGGCGAACAACTGCCAAAGTGTATGTCTATCCAATTTCCTGAAAAAATTGCACTTGCGGTTA
Organism: Candidatus Gastranaerophilales bacterium; assembly: GCA_944323635.1. GTDB lineage: Bacteria > Cyanobacteriota > Vampirovibrionia > Gastranaerophilales > Gastranaerophilaceae > CALUTH01. The sequence continues at coordinate 3,436 of CALUTH010000012.1, read as the reverse complement.
CAAAGCCGATGCATATAATAATGGTTGTGTTCAAGCCGTTTGTGTGGGTGCTGACGGTTTCTGGCAATGCAATTTTAAAACTTTTCCATGTCTGTGATACTTCGTCAACACAGCTTGCGCATACGACGGAAGAACTTGATTTAATTGTTGATGCAAGCCTTGATCAGGGGGTTTTGAACGAGACTGAGGCAGAGTTTATACATAATATGTTTAAGTTTTCGGATTTGACCGCAAAACAGGTAATGATACCGAGAACGGATATTGTGTGCCTGCCTTATGACATATCGTTTGAAGATTTAAAGAAAACGATGTTTGAGAGCCAGTATACAAGGTATCCGGTTTATAAGGATTCAATGGATAAAATTATCGGGTTTATACACGTTAAAGATGTTTATTCGCTTTCTGTATCGGGAAAACCGTATTCAATAGATAATCTTTTAAGACCTATTCTTCTTGTACCCGAGACAATGACGCTGGATAACCTTATTATCGAATTTCGTAAACGCAGGGCACAGCTTGCGATTGTGGTTGATGAGTTTGGCGGAACATCGGGGATTATTACATTAGAGGATGTCCTTGAAGAGATTATCGGCGAGGTTCAGGACGAGTTTGATGAAGAAGAACTCAATATAAAACAAATCGGTGAAAATAAATATGTGGCAAATGGTATGATGCGTACCGATGAGATTGCTGAATACTTTGAACTTGATGAAGATAAGTTTGATGAAGAAGATATAGAAACCATTGCGGGGCTGGTAGTAAAACTTCTCGGCAGGATTGCCGTTGTCGGAGATACGGTGGAATTTAACGGGCTTAAGTTTACTGTAAGTGAGGTTGACGGAGCGAGGGTGACGAAACTTGTTATTGAAAAGCTGCCCCCGAAAACCGAAGAAGAAGGCGAACAGGCTGCAGATGGGGAGTAAAATATATTTTATGACTTGCTTCTGTTTTGAAGCATCTTGATAAACGTATCATCGTGTGCGGGGTTAAATAACGGCTTCGGGATGAATATTTCTTTAAAGCGTTCAATCGCGTACTGGTCTGTCATTCCTGAAATATAGTCTACTACTATACGTTCCGTATTTTCTTCGGGGCAGTATTCTTTTGCTACATTGTTGTAGTACTTCCATAACTCTTCAATAATTCTGCTTGCCTTAGATTCCTCTGTTTTGGCGGGTGAATCAATATAGATATTATCAAACATCCATGTTCTCAGTTTTGTGACATAATACCAGCCTTCTTCACTCATTGAGACTTGCGGCTTGTCGTAAGATGAATTTATAACATCCATAATCATTTTGCCTAAGCGTTTGGACTTGTTTGAAGTAAAGTATTTGATACAATCTGCGGGCAGATCTTCTTCCGATATAATACTTGCTCTTACCGAGTCTTCTATATCGTGGTTGATATATGCAATTTTATCGGCAAATTGAACAACCTGTGCTTCCGGTGTTCTTGGCGATAAACCCCATGAGTGGGTCAAAATTCCTTCAACCGTTTCGCGGCAGAGGTTCATATTCTCTAAGACCTCTACAACCCTTACGCTCTGTACATTGTGGTCAAATCCGCCTTTTACCAGATTATTTAAAACCTTTTCCCCGCAATGCCCGAATGGTGTATGCCCTAAATCATGACCTAAAGAAATGGCTTCGGTTAAATCTTCGTTAAGGTTCAGCGCCCTTGATATAGTTCTGGCTATTTGCGATACTTCAAGGGTATGAGTAAGCCGTGTTCTGAAATGGTCATTAAATGGTGCTAAGAATACCTGTGTTTTGTGTTTCAGCCTGCGGAAGGATTTTGAATGCAAGATTCTGTCTCTGTCACGCTGAAATTCGGTTCTTATGGGATAAGGGGTTTCAAGCGGTGTTTTTCTACCCGCGGTGAAACGGCTCTTGGTTGCATATGGGCTTAGAGTATCTATCTCTTTCTGCTCTAACCGGTATTTTATACTATTAATATCGTCCATGGCTATTACTATTATATCTCAAATCAAATATCACATGTAATACATACGTATGATTTTTTCCCTGTAATCAATAAGAAATAGGGGTTACACTGGAAATTTTTGAAAAAAATGATATAATACATGATAAAGAGACATAATCATCAATCAACGAAAGGATCTTGTATATGCCAAATAACGCAGCAGATATGGATTTTGAGGCTTTACTTAAACAGTACGACTACACTTTTAAAAAGGGTGACATCGTAAAAGGTACTGTATGCGGCTATGATACAACCGGCGTTAGTGTTGATATCGGGGCTAAAAATATTGCTATAGTGCCGCTGTATGAAGTTAGTGCACAGAGGGGAACATCTCCGGAAGAGGTGCTCAAAAAGGGTGAGGAATACGAATTTTTGATTACTCAGGATGCGGATGATGACGGGAGGTTTGTTCTTTCCTATAAACGTGTTCACATGGCGTATATTTGGCTTGAACTTGAAAAGGCTAAACAAAGTGATGAAACAATTGCAGCCCCCGTTATACAGGTTGTTAAAGGCGGTGTTATTGTTGATATTAGCGGCTTGCAGGGATTTGTTCCGCAGGGGCAGATTTATACCGGAAATCCGCCGGTTAAAGTCGGTGATAAGCTTGAATTAAAAATTCTTACTGTTGATAAGAAACAAAATAATCTTATTTTATCTAATAAAAAAGTCTATGAATCATCAATTGAAGAGAGCAGAAAAAATGTTCTTTCACAGGTTGAAGTCGGACAAATTGTAAAAGGTGAAGTTGTAAGACTTACTGATTTTGGTGTATTTGTTAATGTCGGCGGACTTGATTGTTTACTTCCGCTGTCGCAATTATCCTGGAAATGGGTTGAACATCCGTCTGACCTGCTGTCTGTAGGACAGGTAATTGATGCGGAAATTATTGACATTGACACCAAGAAAAACCGTATCAGCCTGAGTTTGAAAAACCTTGAACCTGATCCGTGGGAAAATGCAGCAAAAGAGTTTCAGGAAGGCATGGTAACAGACGGGCTTGTTACAAGAATAAAGAATTTTGGCGCTTTTGTTGAAGTTAAAAAAGGTGTTGAAGCCCTCCTGCCGCAAAATTGCCTTGAGGCTTATCAGAAAAATACCGGTAAAGAACTTAAAACCGGTGATAGTATCAAAGTTAAAATTATCAAATTTAATTCCAAAGACAGAAGAATTTCACTGGATTTGGCTGAATAGAATAAAAAAGGGCTCCTTTAACAGGGGCTCTTTTTTTATTTGCTAATCAGGGGGGCATGCCCTTTTGACCGCTTGCCCTCCAGCCTGTCTTGGCTGCTTTGCATTAAACGGGTACGCTGCCGCTTTCACCCTCTGCAAAGCAGCCGTTCTGCTCGGCGTACTCTCTTACTCGCTCGCGTTAAACGGCATTACGGGCAAAGGCTTCCGCTTTGCCCTTCAGCCACTAGATCGGAAGAGCGTCGTGTAGGGAAAGAGT
>CALUTH010000011.1 GCA_944323635.1 Candidatus Gastranaerophilales bacterium | reverse complement strand
TGTACTCCGTCAAAAAAACCGAGCGCTAAAGACAGGTTTTTGTAATTATCCGGTATACTCTCAAACATAAACCAATTTTAGCAAGTTGGCAGGTTAAAGGCAATGACCGTAAAGTTTTATTTTGTACAATTTTCTGATACCCAGAATATTAATTCACTATATAAATTCTCAATCGGACGATTGAGGGGTATGCTTAAAGCATTTTTGAGAATATCTCTGTCGGTTCCTGTTAGATTATTCAATAACTCTTTTTTAGTTAAAATATATTCGCCGGTTTTTAGAAAATATTTTGCCTGCAAAATAAAGAATGTCATTTTGTAAAGCGGCTTAAGGCTTTCAATCGGGTCTCTGTTATACAAAAATGCGTGGCAGGCTGCGTGGTAGAGTGTTTCTAAATTTGTTTTAACCGCAGTTTTTATATCCTCTTTTGACGGCGGAGTAATTAATGCTTTTATATTGCCGTAAATGTTTTTTGTCTCGTAATAAAGCTGGAAAATATCGAATTTAGACCAGTTTTCAATCTCTTTTTTGCCGGAAATAAACCCGCAGCATTTTTCAGAAAACGGCATTGATTGGACAATTTTTTTATACTCTTTTAAATCTTCAAAATTCATACTATTAAGTATAACGACCATATCAATATCACTGTTATCCGCCGCTTCGCCGCGTCTGTAACTCCCGTGATACCCGATAAAGAGCAGGTTGTCTTTGAATCTATTTTTTATCTTTACGCTGATTTCTTCAAGCCATAGGTTTAAGTCAAACTTTTCCATAAAAGAATTTTAGCATATTTATTTTAAGTTTTTTATAATTAAAAATTTTGTAAAAAAATTGTAACAATTAACGCAAATAATACAGCCGGAACGGTTACACCTATCCCCTCATCGGTTGAAATCCGCGGTGTTTATAGTACAATAAATGTAAAGGGATATTTGATAAAGAGGAGTATCTTAGCGATGATTAGACTGAGCTGTAGAAATACTGATGCCATGATTATCGGTGAAAATGACGGTTTGAATCTTGATGAAGAGTTCAACAATTACAGAGAACGTATTGCTGAAATTATTATGGATTTGAACAAACGTAAGGACAAACCAGGACAATGGCTCCAGTGGATGAATCTCGGCTATAACGAAGAAACAGTCTGGTATGTCAAAGAGTTTGCCTCAATGGTTGCAGACCGCTTTGAGAATGTCCTTGTACTCGGTATCGGCGGTTCGGCGCTGGGCGGGCTTGCAATGTCTCATGCACTTCTTAAACCCTATTGGAATATTCTTACTCCGGAGCAAAGAAACAATTTCCCGCGTCTGTTTTTTATGGATAACATTGACCCCGATTATATGAACGGACTTTTAGATACTCTTGATTTAAAGAAAACCCTTGTAAACGTTATAACAAAATCCGGTTCAACGGCGGAAACAATGTCTCAGTACATGATTATTAAAGACCGTTTAGAAAAAGAACTCGGAGATGATTACAGAAAAAATATTGTTGCAACAACCGATAAAAAACTCGGTGTTTTAAGACAATTGGCGGATCAGGAAGGGTACAAAACTTTTGTTATTCCTGATGATGTCGGCGGTAGATTTTCGGTGTTCTCTGCTGTAGGACTGCTCCCGCTTGCACTTGTAGGTATCGATATTGAAGAAATTATGAACGGTATCAAAGATATGGATTTGGCGCTCAAAAATACCGATATTCACCAGAATATTGCAGCGCAGGCGGCTCTTATTCAATATCTTCTTGATACTAAAAAAGGCAAAAATATTTCTGTTATGATGCCCTACTCAAGCCGGTTGAAATACATTTCCGACTGGTATGTACAGCTCTGGGCGGAATCTCTCGGCAAAGAGGTTAATAACAACAACGAAACTATCCACAACGGTCAAACACCGGTGAAAGCGCTCGGCGCAACCGACCAACACTCGCAGATACAGTTGTATAACGAAGGACCGAATAACAAAGTTATTACTTTTATAAGGGTTGAAAACTTTGATACAACGCTTGAAATTCCCAAAATCCTTGAATACACGGGTATCGGGTATCTGGGCGGTAAAACAATAAACGACCTTATTAATGCAGAAGCGGATTCAACAAGGGTGGCACTCGCTGATTACAAGCGCCCGACAATGACAATAACACTCCCGCAAATAAACGGGTACCATTTAGGACAGCTTTTATACATGTTAGAGGTTCAAACCGCAATCGCAGGTGAATTGTATAATATAAACGCCTTTAACCAGCCCGGAGTTGAACAGGCAAAGAATTATACCTATGCGCTTATGGGGCGCGCAGGATTTGAGGACTCTGCCAGAACCCTTCAGGAAAAACTCGTAACAGTTTAATAATTTTATCGGGGGCTATGCACCCCCGAACCCCGCACCAAATTTCTTTCTTTTTTATTGCGATGAAAAAAGAAAGAAACTTGGACAAAGAAAGAAAAACTACGCTCCCGAATACAGTTTCTAAACTCAACCTGCGCCTCGTTAACTCGCTTTGCTCAAACAAAACGAGGCTTGTCACTGTTTCGTTAAGAAACTGTAGAAGATAAAACCTAAATTATCATAGGCAGTTTGTAGGATGTGGTAAATCTCAGATTTACCGCATCATTTTGTCTGCATATCTCGTATATTCGTGAGTTTTCCTGCATGCGGGACGAAAATATTTGCGCCCCGCAGATAAGTTATCTGCATGTCTAAGATTAAATAATATTGATTACACCCCGCACGCTGTAGTAAAATATTTTTATTCAAAAAAGGAAATTGATAGATGAAAAAATACTTACAGCTTTTATTTCTGGGGTTAATAATGACAATGCTCTTAATTCCCGCATTTGCGGAAGGAACTTACACTCTGCAGGCGGGGGTCTCGATAGATGAGGTTCCTAAAGCAATCTTTGGCAGTTGGAACGTTAAAGCGGAAATTGTTGAATCCAGCAACTATGCGATTTTTAAACCTAAAAGCACAGATTTGTGGAACTTATCGAGGGTCGGTAACGTCTTAAATTTAAGCAACCCCTTCACGGGTGCGAGCGCTGATGTTTCAATAAACGCTGCTCAGGGAAATGTCGTTTCGTTTACCAGAAAAGTGGATTTTGATAACAAAGTACTCACGGACGTAGTAACAATAAGATTAAACAACAATACTTTTTCGGGTATAAACGATATTAAACTGGAACAGGTTTCAAACGTAGACGGGCATGTAATGAAGTCCGATACGGCAAGATATGAAATCCGCGGTGAGAAAATCTCAGGCGAGAATGTTTTAAGATAATTTGAGGATAGTTTATATGGATAAAAAAGTACTTGAATACGATGTTACGATACTTGGCGGAGGTCCTGCGGGATTAAGTGCGGGAGTGTACGCTGCAAGAGCGGCACTTAAATGTGCCATTGTTGATATTACTATGTTTGGCGGGCAGCCTTCAAATTACGCCGATATAGAAAACTATATGGGATTTCCCGAAATCGGCGGGTTTGAACTCTCCGAGAAGTTTGAAGAACACTGCAATAAGTTTGGCGCGGATAAATACCCGATGCAGGAAATTGTTTCCGTAGACCTTACATCTAACCCCAAAACCGTTGAAACACAAGAGTATATTTTTAAATCTAAAACCGTAATTCTTGCAATGGGCGCGGGACCGAAGAAACTTGATATTCCAGGAGAAAAAGAATATACAGGGCGCGGTGTAAGCTACTGTGCGGTGTGTGACGGGGCGTTTTATAAAGACAAAGAAGTTGCCGTAATCGGCGGCGGAAATACTGCAGTAGAAGAGGGAATTTATCTTACAAGGTTTGCAAAGAAGGTTTATATAATCCACAGGCGCGACACGTTCAGAGCCGATAAAATCCTTGTTAAACGCGCGGAAGAAAATCCGAAAATAGAGTTTATATATGATACAATCCCGCTTGAAATACACGGCGCTCCTTCTGAGGGTATCGGAGGCGGCAAGGTTAACGGTATTGTTCTTAAAAACGTTAAAACCGATAAAGTTACCACACTAAACATTGACGGAGTTTTCCCGTTTGTAGGTGTTATTCCGAATACGGAACTTGTAAACGGACAAATTAAACAGGATGCTTACGGGTTTATTGTAACGGATGAGCGTATGGCAGCGTCAGAACCAGGAGTTTTTGCGGCGGGAGATATAAGAACTACTCCCTTAAGGCAGGTTATTACTGCTGTATCAGACGGTGCGGTGAGTGCGACTTATGCCGCTAAGTATATTGAAGAAAGCATCCTTTCTGCGGTTTAAAAATGGGTTAAAACAATAAACAGCAGGTTATTTTGCCCGCTGTTTATGTAATAAATCTCAAAAGCGACTTTATCCACCCTTTAAATCCTTTTTTCTCGGGGAGTACGCTCCCGCCGTAAAATTGTTCATAGTTGTTAATTATATTAACCGGCAGCGGTTTGCCGCTTATTAGAATATCTACAAGCGATTTCAGGTACAAATCCTGTTCTTCCCTGTACTCTTCGTCACGTTTGCGCAAATCTTCATCCGCTTCGTAATGAATAAGGGCGTGATAAGCCGCAAGGACACTCGTATCATGGTCCCCTTTGGGAAATCTTAACAAAGCTTCTCTTGTAATTCGTCTGCCTGAAAGTACGTCATCTATAAGTCTTGCGCACAAACGTCTGTTTTCTAAACTCATACCGTTATTTTATACCAAAATTTGCTCCTGTGGAATTTGGCATGATGTCAAAATTAACCTTTGTTCCGTCTGAAAGATCAATAACTCCTGAAGGTTCAGCTTTTTGCGGTTCATTCAGGTTTTTAAATTTTCTCTGGTACTGCAGCACTGTATTTCCGCCGTTAGTATTGGAACAGGCGCTCAAAAAACAGGTTAGTCCAAAACATAAGAGACACATTAGGATTGTTAATTTCTTCATAATTAACACCTCTATATATACATTATACATCCTGTTTTATAACTTTTCAATCCCGAGAAAATACTATAAATTGTGAAATACGGGGGATTTTGTATACGTGCAGCAGGAGTATCATATTTAGGAAACACCAAAAAGCCTGTCCTTTTGTCAAGGACAGGCTTTGTCAGTATAAACTTTATAAACTATTCAACTTCAATAGCTGAAACCGGGCAAGAATCTGCTGCTTCTTTAACGCAGTCTTCGTTTCCTGCAATACCGTCTTCATTAACTTTTGCTACATCTTCTACACTGAATACTGCATCGCAAATTGATTCGCAAGCGCCGCAGCCTATACAAGAATCATTAACTTTTACGTTCATTTTTATTCTCCTTTTTAAATTTTACATACGGTTTGTTCAACCAACTATATTATAAAAAACAAAAAATAAAATTACAATAGATGAACAGCTACTGAAAGTGCTATAAATTTAAAACCTGTCATTTCACCGAAGTTTACCGGATGTATGCCTTTTTTGTACATTAATACAGGTACTTTTTCCCTTGTGTGGTCTGTCCCCGGAACGGTCGGGTCGCACCCGTGATCGGCGGTTATTATGAGTAAATCATCATCCTTTAATTCTTTTATTATTTCACCGAGATAAATATCAATTTCTTCAAGTGCTTTTCCGTAACCCTTGTAATCGTTTCTGTGACCGTATAACATATCGGTGTCTACAAGGTTTGTAAAAATTATTCCTATATCGTTGTTTGTAATCTTTGTATCGGGATAAGCGATTTTATCAAGTTCCAAATCCCCTTTTACCGCTTTAAGCGTTAATTCAAGCCCTTCTTTGTTAGAACCTGTATGGATGGCGTGGGTTATTCCCGATTTTGCAAAAATATCTTCAATCTTACCGATACCGATTACTTCCGCGCCGAGTTTTTTAACGGTATTTAAGATTGTATCGGACGGCGGAACCATTGAATAATCGCGTCTGTCGCCGGATATTCTTGTTGGTTTGCCGTCAATAACTTTGTAAGGGCGCGCAATTACTCTTGCAACAAAAAATCCCATATCATCAAGCGTTTTTCTTGCAATCTTACACCACTCATAAAGTGTTTCAAGCGGGATTAAGTCTGTATCAACCGCAATCTGGAACACGCTGTCGGCGCTTGTGTATACAATCGGGTATTTTGTTTTGTGATGTTCATCGTTTAATTGTTCAATGATAACCGTGCCGCTTGCAGGAATATTTGCAAGTACACCGCCGCAATCAGTGCGTTTTACAAACTCGTCAATAAGTTCTTTCGGGAATCCTTCGGGGAAGGTTTCAAACTTCTTTTCCGATACAAGTCCCGCAATCTCCCAGTGACCTGTAGTTGTATCTTTTCCTTTTGATTCTTCTTTAAGTACAACCGTTGTGCCGAGAGGTGCGGCGGTTGGTTTAACGCCTTCTAAATTGCAAAGATTACCGAGCCCGAGACTTTCCATAACAGGGAGTTTAAGTCCGCCGTTTGCTCTGCATACATTTTTTATGGTATTACATTCGGGAATGTCGCCAAACTCTTTACAATCAGGCATTGCACCAATTCCCATTGAGTCAATAACAACAATGATTGCTCTTTTCATATAAATTAACTCCTTAGTTTTATTAAAGTTTAAGCATTGAAATAACTTCTACGCCGGTGTCTTCAATTTTCTTTCTGCCGTTAAGTTCGTCAAGTTCAATAATAAAAGCAGATGCAACAACTTCACCGCCGGCTTTTTTGACCAGATTGCACGCCGCTGCCGCTGTTCCGCCGGTTGCAAGCAGGTCATCAACGATAAGAACACGTTTGCCCGGCTCTACAGCGTCTTCATGGATTTCGATAGAATCCGTGCCATATTCAAGTTCATAACTTTCGCTGATAGTTTTGGCCGGAAGTTTGTTGGGTTTCCTTACCGGTATAAAACCTGCGTTTAATCTGCATGCCAGAGGTGCGCCGAATATAAACCCGCGGGATTCAATTCCTGCAACATAATCAATATTTTTGTCTTTAAACGTATTGTATAGAAAATCAATCATTTTATTTAAAGTTTCAGCGTCTTTTATTGCTGTTGTAATATCAAAAAACAGTATACCTTTTTTAGGGTAATCAGGGATTGTTCTTATTTTTTCTTTGACTGATGTTAACATTTTCTATACCTCTTGTAATTCTTTTTTAATCTTCTTTATTTTCTCCAGTATTGAGCGTTCCTTTTCCATAACCAGACCGTGAGTGGTTTTGCCCCACTTCATATCCTTTTTAAGGAACACTATTTTCCCGAGGATAAATAACACCATCGGAAACCATATTATTAACATATAAATGGTTGTTTCGCAAGCTTCTTTTGCGGCTTTTAATCGCGGAACATTATCATACCGCCGCAAACTGTAGCGTATAGCGGTAAAGAAACCGAATGCCATTACAACAGCAATAACACCGGAGGATAAAAATTCATTAGGTCCGACTTTTCCCATAAGGAATTTTACTGTTCTGAAAAAGACTTCCAGTAAGAACCATAATGGCATTATAAACTGCAGAATGAATATAAACATATCGGTCTGGGCTTTTAATGACATTTTTTTTGAATTAAACGCATCCCAGAAGTATTCTAAATATCTTCTTATACTGCCTTCAAGCCATCTTCTGCGCTGTCTGAAAAGCGGTATAAGATAAATAACACCTTCTTCATAAACAACGGCATCCGCGCAAAAACGTACGTCCCAGCCTTTTATATGAAGTCTTGTTGACATATCCAAATCGTCAGTGATGGTATCATTGTTCCAGCCGCCAATATCTTCAAGCGCCGCACGTTTAATAAGTTCTCCGTTGCCGCGGAGTTCGACGGCGCCTTTTACGGAGTCTCTGCCCGTTTGAATGTTACAATCGAATGTGTATTCATTGTTCTGACATCTTGTAAGAATATTTACATCTTTGTTTCTGATAACTTTTCTTGCCTGTACTGCCCCGACATCTGCGGGTTCAAGTTCAGGAAGCAGTTTCTTTAAAAAGTCACTTCCTACTGTTGCATCCGCATCAAATACCAGAATTGCCTCGCCTTTTGCATATTTTAAAGCATCGTTAAGTACTGCGGATTTGCCGGGATAAGCATCCCGGGGTCTGATAAGAGCGTGGACTTTCCGGTATTTTTCTTCAAGTTGTTTTATTACAATCGGGGTTCTGTCAGTACTTCTGTCATCAATAACAATTATTTCAAAGTTTTCGTAGTCTAGACCGAGTATATTTTCTACGGTGCTTGTAATAACACCTTCTTCATTATGTGCGGGGATTAGAACTGAAACAAACGGTTTGTAATTTTCGTTTACTACAACCGGCTGTTTTTCAAGTTTACGTTTTTTATGTTTGGTCGCAAGATTCATATACGTGCCGTATACAACCATAAAGGCGCACAGAATTACAAATCCTATCCCTGTATTAACGTGGTATTGGAATACGTATAGAAAAATACTTAAAAATGCGACTATTGTTAACAGAAGTATTCTTTCTCTCATAACTTCCCCATACATAAGATAGTATAGCAGAAATATCAGGTAAATAAAGAATAAGTTTGTAAATTTTCGTTAAGTATGACCGTGGGCGGTGTATATTATCAGTCTGTTTTTTCTCGCTTTGTCAAAAGTAGTATTCAAGCACTTTTTAGGAGTGAATTATTAAGTTTTGTAATAAAAGTATATACTTTGTAAATATTTGTTTACAATTCGTAACCAACATGGCAATTTTTCAACACAAAAAAACTTTATATAAGAGTAAGGAGAAAAGATACCCCATGAAAGAACAAGAATTAAACGCAGCAATGTCAGTTATCACAGATCCGGTAAAGAATGTTTATAAATTGGAAACCAGACAGGACATTGAAGAAATCCAAAGAATTATCAGAATTTTTAATATTTCACGCGAACAACAAAACAAACACAGAATGCTCTCAATCAAAAACCTTGCAACTTTGAGACTTGTATTGAGCAATAACTAAGATTGAATTATTTATGGGTTTATATGATGAAAAGCGGACGGTTACGACAATCGCCCGCTTTTAGTTATAAGATTCGGAGTACTACTTTCCGGTTAGAAAAAGTTTTTTTATAATCCGCCACCGTAAGATGGGAAATCACAATAAAAATCTTTATATTGGGTTAGGAGATTTTTATGAAACGATTTCTGTACATATTTCTTGCTGTTTTATTAACGCTTACACCGGCATTGAGTGCCGGAAAGTATGATAAACAATTGCTTACGATAGAAGAAGAACTTTACGGTATAAATTACTCCGACCAGAGTGATGAAACACGGATTGCGAGACTTGAACAATCCGTGTACGGGATTGTTTCAAAGAAAACTCTTGCAGAACGCGTAAAGAAAATATCGGAAGACTTATCTGCCGATGTAATTGATGAGAAAATAAAACCCTGCGAGGATACATTTATGGAGGAGGAAGAAGCGCTTGCGGCAGACGAAACAGTCCGTTATCCCGTTCTTGACAGAGTAGAAACAAAATTGTTCAGCAAAACTTATGATAAAAATACACTTGATAACAGGCTTGCCAGGATAGAAAAGCAGTTGTTTAATAATCAGACTTACGATTCGGACAGTTATAACGAACGTGTTGAACGGATTAAAAACAACGTATTCAAAGACGACTACAGAATGGCGTCGCAAAATGCTCCTTACGATGATTTATCGTACGGTTCCGGCATGAGAAGTGAAGATTTGAGCGGGCTTAACAGAAACCTATTTACAGGACGCGGGCGAACATCATTTTCTGACAGGCTTGCAAGTCTTGAAAATCAAATGCTCGGCGGCTCTTATGATTATGATACGGAGGAAGAGCGCATCAACCGTTTAAACAGTGCGTACAAGGCACAAAACTCTATAAAAAAATACGATTCAAACAGGTTTCAGCAAGGGCTTTCCACTGCTATGCAGGTTGGGGCAATGATTTTAATGGTGCTTTGTATGGTTCTTTAATTAACAAAACATTCTAAACGCAGCCTGTCCGAACAGTATAATCCCTATAACCACGCTCAAAAAACTTGCCACCATAACCGCGCCGGCGGAAATATCTTTTGCCATACCGACGAGTACACTGTATTTGTTTCTGAATGTTGCATCAAGCGCAAACTCTATTGCAGTGTTGAGCATCTCGGAAATTATCACCATACCTACCGTAAGCAGCAGCACACAGATTTCCAGCGGTCGGAAACCGAACAGCAGTGACAAGAAAAGCACAACAACCGCAAGCACCATGTGTACGCGAATATTTCGCTCGCTTTTGAGTACAAGCCGCATTCCCTTGCGCGCGTGCTGAAAAGAGGTATTAAAATTTTTTGTTTTAAACTTTGTCATACTCCACAACTTTCAGGGCATCATTCTGCATCCCTACAACAAAATTGTAATCCTCTTCCGTCTGATGGTCAAATCCTAAAAGGTGCATAATCCCGTGGGAAATTAGAAAATACAGTTCGTCTTCAAAACTCTTGCCCTTTTTCCGGCTTTCTTCGTCAACTTTATCAAGGGCAATAATAAATTCGCCGAGATTAATTTCTCCGTCAAAAATAAACTTGTCTTCATCATCCGCAAATATTGCAAAAGTAATAATATCCGCCGGATAATCCTTGTTTCTGTATTCTCTGTTTAATTCGTGCGTTTTTTTTGAATCACAGTAGAGTATATCAAAAGTTACCGTATCGTATTTAAAACCATTCAGGGCAGACCTGTCCCCGATGTGTTCCATATAATATTCAAAGACTTGTTTTGCAACATTAATAGCTTTGGCTTCGTCAATTTTGTATTTATCGCAAATATTTTCGCTAAAAATATTAATGTTCATCACGTTTGCTTTCAAGCTCCTGAATTTTTGCCTCTAAGTCTTTATCAATAGTTTGAACGGCGGCTTTATTTCTGTCGAGTTCATTGACGAGGTCTTGCTGATATTTAATTCTTTCGTGGTGTATACCGCGCAGAATACGGCTCATAACCGCGGCAATCGTTGATAAATCCTTCAGTGTAATAGGTGCATCGGATAATTGTCCGTCGTTTATTCTCTCTCTTATTATTCTGTCAATTATGGCGTCAATTTCTTCTGCAGAAGATGCTTTATTGGCGCGTACCGTAGATTCAACCGCGTCCGCAATCATAAGAATAGCGGTTTCTTTAGAGTTCGGTTTTGGTCCGGGGTAACGGAATTGTTCTTCCGGCACATTGTCTGCTCCTTCTTCCGCTACTGCCTGTTTGTAAAAATAACTTACCAGCCCTGTACCATGGTGCTGCAGGATGAAGTTGTTTATTATTGAAGGCAGACCGTTATCTTTTGCCAGTTCTACACCGTCTTTCGGGTGCGCGGTAATAAGCATTTTGGAAAACTTCGGCGAACAATTGTTGTGCGGGTTTTCGATACCGTAGCTTGATTGGTTTTCAACAAAGAACATCGGGCGTTTAAGTTTGCCTACATCGTGATAAATTGCGCCGACTTTTGCAAGAAGAGGATTGGCGCCGATTGCTTCTGCGGCGGCTTCGCATAAATATGCAACCATCATACTGTGGTTGTAAGTACCGGGAGCTTTTAATTGTAAATCTTTTAACAATTGTTGGTTCTGATCTGCAAGTTCTACCAGCCCGTACGGTGAAATCATCTGGAAGAGTTTTTCCAGAACAGGTAGGAAGCCAAGGGTTAAAAGTCCGCCTATAACAAAGCTGTTTAGCATTATATAGCTTATATCCGTTAAGATAAGCGCATTATCTATGTTCATCAAGAATTTTTCCAGTAAGTAAAGACAAGCAAGAATTACTCCACCTGCAACTGCAATTTTAAAACCTATAATTATCATATCATTGCGTCTGGTAAATTTGTGGTTATAAACAGTAATCATTGCAAAAGTGTTTAATAACAGAAATGCTGCAATCATTTCAACTCCGTAGTGCATGCCTACTGCAATGTTAATAAGGATAAGATTTGCTGCAAACAATGCAACACGCGGGTTTGCAAAGATTGCCATTATAATCATAAACGCGGGAAACGGGATTATATAAGGTGAAAACCCTGTTGGCAGAACGACCGGAAACAGTGATATAAAGATTGCAAGGAATGCAAAAAGTCTCAAATAATTCGGTTCAAGAAAATTTTTCTCAAAACACTTTAAATAAAGCAGAAACATAGCTGTTGATAATGCAATGAGAAAGAATATTCCTGCAATTCCGATATAATTGATTTCAAGTACGTTGTATCCGGCTTCTCTTAATGCATCGCTTTTGACCTTGGTAATTTGTTCACCCGCAAAAACAATTGTATCACCCTGTTTGAATGTCACTTCATAGGGTTTTACGGAGTTCTGAGCATTTCTCCTTGCAATCTCTGTTGCAAATTCATCAACAATAAGATTCGGAACAATGACCTGGTTGAGAATGGATGTAATCATTCTGGCTTGTCCGCGCGGGATTGACTGATACATTCCTTTTTCAATAATACTTGTGATTTTGTCCTTTTCAAAATCTTCTGCAGTAATACCTATATTTAATACAGTGTCTAGAGTATTCTGGGCTCTGCTGAATAATTTGTTAAATGATTCTAAATCTGAGTTTAGAAGAAAATCTACAAGAGCTGTTTTTTGTGAAGAACGCGGCGAGTCAAAGAGGACAGATATTTCATTAAATTTTTTGTCATTTGACGCCTGCGATTCTCTAATTTTTACAATAGTATTTCTTAGAGTTGTAAGATTTACTTTTATAAAGTCATCATTTGCCTGTGTTAGTATCGGTTCAATCTTACGTGCAACATCTTTTTTATGTTGTTCTGTCCTTATGGTGTCAACAACTGTAATATTCTTTTGTGCAACAATATCCTGTTTACTTACGCCGTTTTCAATAATTTGCTGGAAGAAAACGTTTTGTGATGAAAGCACTATTGGCGCAATTATTGTAAACAACATAAACATAAAAAAGTTTCTGAAAGTGTTAGATTTCAGGAATGTGATAATTTTTTCTTTATAACTCATAAATCATCCTCATTTTGATTATTCATGTTTACTACAAATCCGCATTTAATACAAGCAAGAACCATTCCTGTGCTGTCAACGGGTCTGAGTACATGTTCGCATTTTTCGTCTGTTTGTTCTGTATCCCCGGAAATAAAAGACTGTATATCGGGCTTTGTTTTGTGTTTATTAAGAAGCTTTATAATTAATTCAATAATGTACATGGTTATATTTTAAACCCGTACGGAAGCAAAGAAGATATTTTATCAATTTTGGGGTTTCCGTCTTTTTCGGTTATTATTTCAGTATCGAAATCCCCTTTAAATTCATAAATTACCTGCCGGCATGCACCGCACGGATAGCACTCGTCAGATTCAGGCGAGAATATTGCAACCGCAAGGATTTGTTTTTCTCCGTTAGAGATGGCATTTCCTATTGCGCAGCGTTCGGCACAAATGGTCAATCCGAAACTTGAGTTTTCAAAATTGCACCCTTTGTACAGATTACCGCTAGCGCCCATAACGCACGCACCTACATGAAATTTTGAGAACGGTGCGTAGGAATTTTTCGACGCTTCTTTTGCAATATTTAACATACACCTGTAATCTATATCCATAAATACAAATTTATGATTTTTTTGTACAAAAGAAATCAGCCAATTGTATGATAATTTTGGTTTTGGTTAGATATTTGCCGCATGCGGATAAACGGCGAAATTCTGCCGTATAAAACTGCTGCGCCTACCTATAAATAAAAAAAAGACCTTGCATATAAAAAATCAAGGTCTGTCCGTTTAAATAAGAAGAGAGAGCTTTATATTCCCCTTAACAACCGTGAAAAAAAATTTTTGCTACTTTTTTTTAAAAAAAGTCAAAAAATTTACAAAAATTTACAAATATAAAGTAAAATAATTTAATTATTTTAAAATATTAAAATTAATTAAACTTATTAGTGTAAATAATGCCTTGCCTACTTGAAGTTTTGCGTTATTTTTTGTAACATTATATTAGCTGTTTAATAGAGGAGAAACAAATGTTTGAACGTTTTACCGAAAAAGCGATAAAAGTAATAATGCTGGCTCAGGAAGAAGCAAGAAGACTGGGACACAACTTTGTAGGTACAGAACAGATATTACTGGGTTTGATTGGCGAAGGCACGGGTATCGCTGCAAAAACCCTTAAATCAATGGGTGTCAACCTTAAGGACGCAAGAATCGAGGTTGAGAAAATTATCGGTAGAGGCTCAGGGTTTGTTGCTGTAGAAATCCCGTTTACACCGCGTGCAAAACGTGTTCTTGAACTCTCCTGGGACGAAGCAAGACAGCTCGGACACAATTATATCGGTACGGAACACCTGCTTTTAGGGCTTATTCGCGAGGGCGAAGGTGTTGCGGCAAGAGTTCTGGAGAACCTTGGTGTTGATTTAAACAAAATCCGCAGCAATGTTGTTAAAATGCTCGGCGACACAAAACCGCAGACAACAGCATCAGGTAATATTTCTTCCTCCTCTTCACAGGCGTCAAAAGTTAAAACTCCGAGCCTTGACGAATACGGTACTGATTTGACGCTTGCTGCAGCTGAAATGCGTCTTGACCCAGTTGTCGGACGTGAAAAAGAGATTGAACGTGTTATACAAATTCTTGCAAGAAGAACCAAAAACAACCCAGTATTACTTGGTGAACCGGGTGTTGGTAAGACCGCTGTTGCGGAAGGGCTTGCAATAAGAATTGTTAATGCGGAAGTTCCTGACATCTTAGACGGCAAAAAGATTATTCAGCTTGATATGGGGCTTTTGGTTGCAGGTACAAAATACAGAGGTGAATTTGAAGAACGTCTTAAAAAGATTATGGATGAAATCCGTCAGGCAGGAAACATAATTCTTGTAATTGATGAAATGCACACTCTTATTGGCGCGGGTGCTGCGGAAGGCGCTATCGACGCCGCAAATATACTTAAGCCGGCACTTTCTAGAGGTGAAATTCAAGTCATCGGTGCAACAACTTCCGATGAGTACAGAAAGTATATCGAAAAAGATTCCGCACTTGAGAGAAGATTTCAGCCGGTCATAATTGAAGAACCTTCTATTGATGAAACAATAGAAATTATCCGTGGTCTTAAATTCAAATACGAAGAGCACCACAACCTTATTATTTCCGATGAGGCAATAGTTGCGGCGACAAAGCTTTCAAGCAAATACATCAACGACAGATTTTTGCCGGATAAAGCAATTGACGTTATTGATGAAGCAAGTTCCAAAGTAAGATTGAAAGTAAGTTCTCTCTCTCCTGAGGGTAAAGAACTTGATAAAGAACTCCGCAAAATCATTAAGGAAAAAGAAGAGGCAATAAGAAATCAGGAGTTTGAACTTGCATCTTCGCTCCGCGATGATGAGGCGAATATGAAAGACAAAATCCGGGAGGCAACCGAAGAATGGAAACGCGATAACGATATGAATAAACCGACCGTAACGGAAGAGGATGTTGCGGAAGTTATTGCAACCATGACGGGCGTTCCTGTTACCAAGTTGACGGAAGGCGAAACAGAAAGACTGTTGAAACTTGAAGATACGCTGCATGCAAGGGTTATCGGTCAGAGCGAGGCTGTAACGGCTATTTCTAAAGCAATAAGACGTGCAAGAGTAGGGTTAAAGAGTCCAAATAGACCAATCGGAAGCTTTATTTTCTCAGGACCTACCGGTGTAGGTAAAACCGAACTTGCAAAAGCGCTCGCGGAAGCCGTATTTGGTTCAGAAGATAATATGATACGTGTTGATATGTCCGAGTTTATGGAAAAACATTCAACCGCAAAACTTATCGGTTCACCTCCGGGTTATGTCGGTTATGATGACGGCGGACACCTGTCTGAAATCGTCAGAAAGAAACCTTATTCGGTTATCCTTTTTGACGAAATCGAAAAGGCGCACCCCGATGTATTTAATATAATGTTGCAAATCCTTGATGACGGACGTTTGACTGATGCCAAGGGCAGACATATTAACTTTAAAAATACAATCATTATTATGACATCCAACGTTGGTGCAAGTATGATTGCAACTCAGGGCAAACTCGGGTTTACCACCGGCGAAGACGCTAAGAAAGACAAGTACGAAAAACTCAAAGAAACGGTTAACGAAGAATTGAAAAAAGCGTTCAGACCGGAATTCCTCAACCGTATTGATGATATTATTGTATTTGCACACTTGAGCAAGGAAGAAATCAGACAAATTGTTGATTTGATGATGAAAGACCTGTTTAAACGTCTTGCAGAACGGGAGCTTTCTGTTGAAGTAACGGATGAAGTAAAGGACTTCCTTGCAAAAGACGGGTATTCGGAGGCGTACGGCGCAAGACCGCTCAGTCGTTTTATTCAGAGAAAGATAGAAGAACCGCTTGCCGAGGAAATACTTACAAGCGCTTATCAGCCGGGTGATACGATTGTATTAAAACTCGTTGATGATAAGATTGTGTTTGAGAAAAAACAACAGGAGGGCAGCCAGCCGGAAGAGGCTCCTGCTGCTAACTAAGTTTATTGTTTTATTACGCGCTCAACCTTATATAAGGTTGAGCGCGTTCTTTTGTGCTAATATTACTGTATGAAAAAAGCGATTGTTGCAATGAGCGGCGGGCTGGACAGTTCTGTCACCGCGCTGCTTTTACAAAAAGAAGGTTATAATGTTACCGGTGTAACGGGGCTAATGCTTGATACACCCGCAGCAAGACTTGTTTGCAATAATGCAAAAACTGTTGCGGATAAACTCGGGATTGAGCACCACGTTATTGACGTGTCGGAAAAATTTAGTAAAGAGGTTGTTTCTTATTTTGAAAACGCTTACAAAACGGGCTTAACCCCGAATCCATGTATACAGTGCAATAAATTTATCAAATGGGGCGAGCTTTTTGATACTTCTATGCAAAGGTTCGGCGCGGATGTTTTTGCAACGGGACATTACGCTGAAATCCGCTGTATTGACGGAGTTTATAAACTTTATCCGGCAAAAGATGAAAAGAAAGACCAGCTTTATTTTTTGTATAAACTGTCTCAAAATGTACTTTCAAGAACAGTTTTTCCGCTCTGTAAATATGAAAAGCAGGAGGTAAGACAAATTGCTGAAGAATATAATTTACCCCCGAAATCTGCAAAAGAAAGTCAGGATATTTGTTTTATCCCAAAACCGTGCACAACAAAAAAATACCTTCTTGATAAGTTTGGTACAAATGAAGGGGTATTTGTCGAGAAATCTACAGGCAAGGTTATAGGCAGGCATGACGGGTTTTACCAATACACAATCGGTCAGCGCAAAGGAATTGGTATTGCATATCCTTATCCGCTTTATGTATTAGGGATTGATGCGGAGAAGAATGTTGTTTATCTTGGCAGGGAAGAAGAAAACTATTCTGACGGTCTTGTATTAAAAGATATTAATCTTTCATACCCTGTAGACGCGTTATCATACAGCAGGACTGTACAGAACGCGGGTATGGCGAAATTTGCAGAAGCCGGGACTGCAAAATCAGGGAGACAATTCAGAGCAATGATAAAAATCCGGTATAACATGGAAGCAAAATCAGGAACAGTAGATGTTGATGCCCGCAGGGTTGTGTTTGATACTCCCGTAAATTCTGTAACGCCGGGGCAGGCATGCGTGTTCTATTCGCCTGAGGACGGACATTTAATAGGCGGCGGCGAGATTGAGGGATAAAGGGGCAAGGGGTAAAGGGGTAAATATTATTGTTGCTTTTCTGTTTTTGATGCCCTCTCCGTAGGAGAGGTAATATCTATTTTGTCATGCTGAAATAAATTCAGCATGACATAGTAAAAAAATCTGCCCCCAGGAGTTAGAGGGGGTGAAAAATCAATCCCCGCCCCGCTGGGCGCGGCTGCCACAAATGCATAATAAAAAGAGGTCGATTACTCAACCTCAAATATAAGTACATATCCCAATCAACAATCAAAAGTTTAAAAACTATATTAAGTTCAGCGCGATAGACGGTACCTGGTTTGCTGTTGACAACAGCGTTGCTGCTGCCTGCTGCAAGATTTGTGCTGAAATATAGTTTGTAGATTCTTCGGCAATATCAGCATCACGCATTGTTGTTCTTGAGTTATTTAACTGCGTAATGTTTGTATCAATTGCTGACATAGCTGATTCAAGTCTGTTTTGTGCCGCACCTAGAGTGGTTATACGGCTTGCAATATTTGTGATTGCGTCATCAATAGTTGATAAGAACTGTGACGGGTTAGTTGCTTCAAGTGTACCATCTTCTTGAACCCCTGCGAATTGTGTTGCCAGAGCATCTGCTGCATCACCTAAAATTTCTTGAACAGTTGCATCACTGAATAATTCATCTGCAATAAGAGTAATACCACTTGCTTCATTACCGTATAAACCAACCTGAATACGAATATCGTTTGCGATTGCTGTTGTATTGTCCGCACCGTCAGTCATTAAGTACATACCGTTATATTCGGCAGTACGCGCGATACGGTCAATTTCCTCAAGTCTTTGCTCAATTTCTGCCCTGATTGCTACCAGTGAGTCTGAACTGTAAGTACCGTTGGCTGCCTGCTCGGTCAAGTCTCTGACACGCTGTAAGTGTTCTGTTATTAACGCATAGTTTTCTTCGGTTGTTGTTAACATATCGATACCAATCTGTGCGTTATTGCTTGCCATATCGTATGAACCGATTTTGGTTGTCATTGTATCAATGATGTTATACCCTGCTGCGTCATCTTTTGCGTTATTGACCTTGTAACCGGTAGTCATCCGCTCAATTGCCTGAGTCATCAAATCCGTTGAACTATTAAGGTTTGTTCTGACCATCATGGCTGATGTGTTAGTGACAATACTTAATGGCATATTTTCTCCTTATTTTCCCTAATCACACACATACTAACTACGACACCGGATATAATATCCTAAATCCCTAATCTAACTTAATATGTGTCAGATTAACTTTTTAAATTATCCCTAATACCGACTACACGTCGACATGTTCATACTATAACATTTGTGTATAAATGTCAAGTAAATCTTATATAAAATTTACATACCGTTATATACTTATTATCGTAATAACTTCTCTAATTTATGTAATATAGTAATAATAATTATTTTCAGCTTTTATGCTACCTCTGCATCTTTGTCAAGTGGTTTGTGTGAACATTTATTTTGTTATATAGTCTTTGTATGGATAAACAAAAATTACTCGAATTATATAATATTGATATTGATGAATTAATAAATTATGCATCAAATATTACGAAAGAAAATTTCGGCAATCAGATTGAGGCATGTTCTATAATAAGTGCCAGAACCGGCAAGTGCGGCGAGGATTGTAAATATTGTTCACAGAGTGCGCACAACCATGCCGGTATTGAATGTCACCCTCTTGTGGATTTGGATACTGTTAAAAAGGCTGCAGAGAGTGCAAGGGCTAACGGCGCAGTACGATTTTCACTTGTAACCTCCGGCAGACGTCCGTCTGATGAAGATTTTGTTCGTATTCTTGAAATGGTGAAAGTTGTTAATTCGGTAGAAGGACTTACCTGCTGTGCATCACTCGGAATTTTGACGGAAGAACAGATGAAACAATTGGCTCAAACCGGATGTGTACGCTATCACCATAATATTAATACCTGCAGGAATTATCATCCGCAGATTTGCACCACTCATACTTATGAAGACAGAATAAATACAATAAAACTTGCCCGCAAATATGGCTTGGAAGTTTGCTGCGGCGTAATTATCGGGATGGGCGAAACCCGTGAGAACCGTGTGGAAATGGCGCTTGAACTTGCTGATATAAATCCGGAATCCGTTCCGGTGAATGTCCTTACTCCTATAGAAGGTACGCCGTTTGAAAATTATTTTGATAAAATAACCGAAGATGAAATTGTAAGGACAATGTGTATATTCAGAATTGCCGTGCCGCAGGCGCAAATTCGTTTTGCGGGCGGACGTTCAACCAGATTGAGTCATGAAAATCAGGAGCGCTGCTTAAAAGCCGGTGTAAACGGTGTGATTGTCGGAAATTACTTAACAACAGCGGGTGTTGATGTTAAAGAGGACAAGGCAACTTTTGCAAAACTTGGCAAGGTAATGGTGTAAACCCCCACCCTTAATCCTCGCCCCTTCGGGGTCTCTCCGCAGGAGAGGGAATGTATCGCTCTGCCGAAAATACGCCAGTCGGAGAGGGCTGAGGGAAAAACAAAGGTTATATTTTACTCCATAACAATATGTACGGCATTTGAAATCTCAACGCCACCCTTGTAGGACGGAGAATTCAAAACAGTTCCGGCACCGTACATGACAGTAGAGCTTCCGCCATCAAGGTTCATGGCATTTACACAGCCTATTTGCTTCATATAACGCGCAAGTTCCATAAGCGTCAACCCGACGGATGAACTTTCCCTGCCGTCTGCAGTTACGATTATTATATTATTATCGGATGTGTATCCGATTGCTGTACGCGGGTTTCTGCCGGATATGGAATTGAGTTTCTGGGCGGTTGCGTCAACATAAATCTCGCCATCTTTTATCAGGTAAGGTCCGCCGCTTATAATATGTTTTACTCCTTTCCATTCCGGATTTGTTTTTATTTCAAGACGGATTCTTTTATCGTTTAAAATCCCTTCAACTTTTGATTTCGGGGCAGAAATTACAAATCCGTTTTCAGGAATTGCAGCCGCTGTTAACGATGTACCGGTAATTTTTTTATCGTCAACAATAACAAGCATCCCGCCTTTTGGCGGCGCCGGTGCATATTTTCCCCAGAGAGTGTCATATACAAGAGTATGTGCTGCCAGCGTGCGCGGCTGGTTTATATTATCTATTTTTAAACTGTTTTTGTTTGTATGAAGGGTTATATCAAGCCCCGCTCTTGCCATTTCAAACTTGTTATCAAAAATCCCGAGAGCAACCCTGTTATACATTGGACCCGAATAAATACGCCCGTCAATCATTAAGAGTCCGAGCGGCGCGCCTGTCTGCTGTTTGAAATACCCGCCGTTAACAGATACTATCGCATTATCCTTTTTGTTGATATATCCTATTTTTGCCTTTTTATTAAGCGTCTCGCCTGCTATAGCCGGTACTATTGCAAGATTAGGGTTAACATAAAAATCAGTCTCTATAATATTTAATTTAACCGGACGTGAATTAAAATATCTTACAACTTTAATCCTCTTAACTCCTTTTTCTAAATCGGTAATTGCACCACCGGGGTATTTTTTCTTTATAAAGTTATCAAAAAATTTCTGCCGCTGCTCCGTGTTGATACTGGTTTCAATCGAGGTTCTGGTCTCTTCAAGCGACGGAAGCTTAGGCGGGCTGACCGAGTAGGCTATGCTTTCCGCTGCCCGTGCTCCGAGAATAATTGAGAGCGAAAGCAAGACAGCCATAGCAACAGAAGTAAATAAAACCGGATTTAGGCGGGGCGTATCCCGACCGGTCAAAAGGGGTTCCTCATTAAGACGCAGACAAATCGTATCCATTTTTAGCTCCTGATTAAACTACATAACGGATACCTTTTTATTAGAGAGTGGTTTGGGGCGATACACTCTGAGCAAAGATGCAGAATCCATTGCTACTATTATTATAACACATTTTTAAACCCTTCGCAACCCATGCTATAACTTTGTTTTAGGGTTTTGTTTTACATCTCGCTCCTGCGGGGAGAAGGGCAAGCTGCCCCCTATTTGTTCTAGCCCCTTAGGGATCTTCCCGTGGGAGAGAGAATAAATCGCCCTGCCGAAAATCCGCTCCCTGTTGGTGAGAGAAAGTAAAAAATTCCGCTGCTGTAAAAAAATATATCCGCTTCCGGGGCACGGCAGCCAAATCTTTTGCCCGATTATTTCTTCAGCGGAATTCTGTACAAATTAAAACTGTCTATAGGCATGTTGGAAGATTTTTTTAATGAATCAATTACAGCGGGCGCATAATCATTAAATACTGAATTGTAGTTTTTCAATGTGGTTATTATTTTTTCTTCCAATTCTTCCTGACCGAGTTTAATAGTGCCTGATTTAAGTCCTTTAATAGTATTTTCCAGCGACATGCCGCGTGAGCGGGCAATACTTTCCGCAAACTTCATTTTAAGGCACATTATCCCGACTTTTATGCCTAAATCATCATCTTTACCGCATGCCTGCCTTAATTCAACCGGTGAATGGTATTTCCTCACCGGCTTTCCGTTCTTATCAACCAGCGGTTTGCCGTCTTTGTCTGTCTGGTAGAGAATTTTATCAAGCGTTTCTTTGTCTATCAAATCGTACAGTCTTTTTCTTCCGCCTTTGGTGTCTGAAAACATATCCGTAACCGTTATTGTAGTGACTTGCATAGGACCTGCGCCTGTCGGTACGTTTTTATTTTTTTCAAATCCGGTTTCTCTTGCAATCAATGCTGCAAGAAGTGCAGGGTTTATTCTGGTACCATCAGCGTTTTGGTTAATCAATTCTGCCCAGTACCTTTTATCTTCTTCCGAGATTTTGCCGCCTTTCTCTGCAGTTAGTTTAGTAATAACTTTTTCTGTCCTTTTTATATTGTTTTCTTTTTCAAGCTTTTTTAGGGTCTCAGAGATTTTCTTATTTAATTGTTCAATAACGTTTTTATTAATCTCTTCTTCCCGCTGTTTTTCATCATCACTTTGTACTAGCGGAATTTTTATATCCTTTTTAACACCGCCCTTATTATCCTGCAGGGAGGTGCTGTCATTAACTATTTTAGGTGTTAAAGGATTAATTTCCGTCATACGCAAAAACCTCTTATATATAATAAATATATGTATGTCCTGAAATTGCGATTTTATGGACAAATTTTACATTTCTTAATGTTTAATATAAGGGTGAAATCGGGTTAATACCGGCATGGTTTCTATTTGATGGTATAATATGTATCATGAATAGTTTAATGAATATACTGGCAGTATTTTTAGGCGGCGGACTCGGGGCTGTATTGAGGTATTTGACGGGGCTTGCGGTTATAAGTACAAGGTTTGGTTCTGCGCCTGCCACACTTTGCGTAAATATACTGGCAAGTTTTATTCTCGGGCTCGGGTTCGGGTATTTTTCAATGAGGGCAAATATTCCGCCATACATCAAACTTGCGCTTACATGCGGCTTTTGCGGCGGCTTGTCTACGTTCTCGACTTTTGCTTTTGAAGCTCTAAGGATGTTTGAAGCGTCCGAAATCCTTACGGCTGTGGTTTATATTACTCTTAGTGTGGTTTTATGTATTGCGGCTGCCGCACTCGGTGTATACGCAGGGCGGGTTTTATAAAAGTTCTTCGCGGGATTTAAAAATACTTGAAAGCATGTAAAAAGAGCCGCATACAATTGTTAATCTGTTGTTGCCTGTTTTGAGTCTGCCGTCAAAAGGTTTGCAGGGGTACGGGCATGCTGTTTGCAGGTCTTTAAACTTAGCCGCGTTCGGGTAGTCGAATTCATAAAAATAAATCTCATCATCAGGACAGAAAAGAATATTTATCATTTTGTTATAATCTTTGTTTTTAAGGCACCCGAAAATAAACCGCCTTTTTTCATCAGGATAAAGATAGTCAAGGTTTGTTCTTAAAGCCTCAATGCCGTTCGGGTTATGTGACGCGTCAACAATAAGATTGTATTTGGGAAAATACTCAAACCTGAACGGATGAACCGTGTTTTTTAGCCCCTCTATGATTTCCTCGTCTGTAATTTCTTTGAAAAACGACCGGATTACTGTAAGCGCAAGCGCGAGATTTTCTTCCTGATGGAACCCCTTTAGGGCTGACGCCTGTTTGTATTCCTCGCTCACGTAAGGTGAGACAAGTACAAACAGTGAGTTTAATTCATCAGCTCTGTCTTTTAAAACCTCCATTGCAGAGGCTGTCACAACAGGACATCCTGATTTTATTATTCCTGCTTTTTCAAAAGCAATTTTGTCTTTTGTGTTTCCGAGCCGTTCAGTATGGTCGTAATCAATATGTGTAATAACAGAACAAATATTCTCTTTAATAACATTTGTTGCATCAAACCTGCCGCCAAGCCCCGTTTCCAGTACTACGATTTCCGCGCCTTTTTCTTTAAAATACAAAAACATCATAACGGTAAGGATTTCAAACTCCGTAAGGTGGATATTTGCTTCGTCCGCTTTGGCGCAGATTTCAAAAACATATTCCGCAAATACTTTCTGCGGGATATTTTCGCCGTTAAATTTTATTCTCTCCGTATACTCAAAAATGTGCGGGCTTGTGTATAAACCCGTTTTGTACCGTGTACGCAGTATGGATTCAATGACCGCGCAAACACTGCCTTTGCCGTTTGTTCCTGCAACATGTATGTATTTTAAATCGTCCTGCGGGTTATCAAAAATCTCCAGAATTTTAGAAATCCTGTCCAGCCCGAGTTCTATATAAAATCTGCCCTTTGAGGTTAAAAGTTTTACGGCGTCTTCGTACCTGTTCATTTACTTCTTTTCTATTGATGATAATGTCCACCCGTTTCCGCTGTTTTCCTGACCGGTTTCACTCTCTGACGGAAGGTTCGGGATATATTCTTCGCGTTCTTCTTCAGGTTGGTCAATCGGAAGTCTGAACCCGAAGGTTGAGCCTTCGCCGAGTTTTGAGTGAACAAATACTTCTCCGTGGTGGTGTTTTTCTATTGCAATTTTAACAAGGTGCAGCCCGAGCCCTGTGCCTTTTACGGAGTGGGTTGCGTTTTCTACCCTGTAAAATCTTTCAAAGATTTTATCAAGGCATTCTTCCGGAATCCCGGGGCCCTGATCTTCTACGCTGACTTCGATACAGTTGTCTACACGTGAGCGCTCGGCGCGGATTTTTATACGTTTGCCGTCCGGCGAGTACTTGATTGCGTTTGAAATAATGTTCATCAACGCACGGGAAATACTGTCGATGTTTAGCATAACTTCCGGCAAATCGGGTTCTTTTATGATTGAGAAGGTCAGATTGTGTTCTTTTGCAAGGACTTCAACCTGATTTACACAGTCTTCTATGATTTCGACAATATTTTGCTTACTCATATCAAGGTGAACATTTTGAGATTCGTAACGTGAGAAATCCAGAATATCATTAACCATGCGGTTAAGTCTTATAATCTCCTGATTCATAACGCCGATAAACTCGCGCTGAGTGTTGAAATCAAAATTGTCACCGTAATTGTAAAGTGTATCAATATAGCTTCTTAAAACCGTTACAGGTGTTCTTAATTCGTGCGATACGTTGGAAATAAAATGCGAACGCAGCTGATCCATTTCTATTTCTTTGGTTACGTCAATCAGAACAATAATATAGCCTGTGTACGCGCCGCTCCTTAAAAACATCGGGGAAATAAGCGCTTTGATAATCCGTTTTGAGATTTCTATATTAAACTCGAGCGGTTTTGATTCCATTTCTTCGAGCGGAGTGTCTTTAAATTGTTCGATTTTATCTTTGAAACACAACTCGCCGTTTGTATCGCAGAATTGCTGGATTTGTGTATTTACAATATCTTCATCGGCTACTTCAAGAAGTTTTTTTGCGTGGTTATTTACAAGGATTACTTTGTCCTTGCTGTCGCAGACAACAACGCCGTTAACAATACTCATAAGCACTGCCTCAAGTTTGTTGCGTTCAAATGTCAGACTTTCAATTGTTTGTTCATTGTACCGGCTTAGTTTGTGTGACATGTTGTTGAAAGCATCGAAGAGTTCCGAGACTTCGCGCCCTGCGTTTTCTTTATCAATAGTGTACCCGAAATCTCCGGAGGCAATCTTCATAACGCCGTTATAGAGTTTTCTCAGTTCTCTGCTTATGATGGAAGTGTTCATATAAACAATTCCGGATATAACAATCCATGCGAGAATGAATACAAGCAGCATTGAGAATTGGGCGGTTTTGACGATTTTTGAAAGAGTTTTGCCGGACATGCCAATCATTACCGAACCTGCGGTATCCGCCTGTCCGAGGTTTCTGATTTTTAACGGCGCGGAGGCTTTTATGGCGTCGGTTTCGTATTTGCCCGGAAAATCGTCTCTGGATGAGTAAATAATTTTTGAGTTGGCATCTCTAAATTCGACGTATGAAATATCGCTGTTGTTGCTGAGTATAGATTTGGAATGGTTTCTGAGGGTTTCGTACTTTTCAAGTTCGGGAATGTCTTTTATTATCTCTTCACTTTCAATAGCAAGGGTTTTGGAAATTATGGATGCAAAATTCCGGTATCCGGAGTTTAATGTTTGTTCGATTTCAAAAATGGCAAACGATGCCAGAAGCACGATAAATACTGTGCTTAAAGCCATCCCTGCAAAGATAAGTTTTGACTGTGTTGTCAGTTTTTTCCCGGAAACCTTCTCATCCATACCCTGAATTATATCATGTATGTATCTTTGTAGCAAATAGTATTTCAAGTTTTTTGAGGATTTTAGGAAATTGTAGAGAATGAACAATATGGTTTTGCTAAATTGCTTCTTCAATAGGGGAAAGTAAAGGCTTGAGTTAATTTCCTTTAGTTTTACAGGTGATGAGACTGGTATTCGCCGGTAAGATGTTAAAAGCGTCTCGGATTATGCTGGATGTCGGAAATTCGACACTTTACGGGATGAGTTTGCTTACATTTATGCGGTGCTCTGCTGCAAATCCGCAAATTCAGCATGACATAATAAAACAATTCTCGCTTCTTCGGAGCGGGGCTAAGAATGGGAACTACTCTCCCCCCCCCCGTCCTGCGTGAGAGGGACAATGTATGAGCGGCGGTTTATCCCAAAAAAGAAAAGCGGGTTTTTACACCCGCAAGTTGTAAAGCACATAACCGTTCACAGCACGGTCATTTATTTAGGTAATTTATATTTAATGCGATAATTTGTTGACAATTTTTTTTAAGTCTGCAATTTCTTTTCTTAAATCGTTTATTTCTGTAATCTCTTTTTTAAGCGCATTTATTTCTTTATCCTGAGCACTTAGTTTTTGGCTTTGTGCGTTGATTATTTTTTCCTGAGAGAGGAGTTTTTTATTCTGCTCCTTAATTTCTTTGTCCTGACTATTAACGCGGATTGTCAAATCGCGTATTTTTTCACTGTCGGAAGTAACAATTTTAATGTTTTCAGCCAGTTGGATCGCTATTTGCTTAATTTTTGCATCAAGTTCTTTGAGTGCGTTAATCATTGCGTAGAACATATCTTCATGACGGATTTGTAAATACCCGTTCTCGTCTTTGGTTACTGCATTAGGAAATATTTTCTGTAAATCCTGTGCCATAACACCGACATGCGGAGTTCTTAAATCCTCCTTTTTGAATGTGTAGTCATAAACTTTAAGAAGTCTAATTTTATCCATTGCATCATAGTTTTCGCCAAGAATATTTTTAAGCCGTTTATCGGAAGTTAGGTGTTTCTTTTTACCATCAATCACAATATTAAAGTTTGGACTATTCGCAGTGACAATATTTCCGTATATGGTTCCGTGTATAATTGATCCGCTCATAACTGGATTATCCTCTTCATAATGGACAGAAGCCGGGACGGCAAATTTAAAATAGTTTCTTGATCTATTTGCACAATAATACAGGTTATTCAATGCAACAGTACCGCCGGCGTAGAGGTCGTTTTTAACGGTGATGTTGTTTGCTGTGATATTGCCAAACTCAATTTTCCCCGGAATGTATACGGTAGTGTTAGCATCGCCAAGCTGGAGTACATTAGGTGTAGAGTTTGTAATCCCGTGTCCGATAACGATGGTGTTTGCTGCAGCTGCCTTAACATTAGTACCTATGGCGATGGCATTAGAGGCTCGGGCTTGTGCACTATCCCCTAAAGCCATAGGAGATGTGCCAAATGCGCGTGCATTATTTCCTATTGCAGTAGCACATTTTGAGTCTGATATACGTGTGGCGGGACCAATAGCAATAGAATTTGAACAACCATATATGGAATACATTGTACCATATGGATTTGGGGATATTGCAATTGAGTTTGAACTATTAGCTACAATGTTAGAACCTATGGCAATTGTTGCCTCTCCGTCAGCACGGGCTCCTAATCCTATAGAGCGTACTCCGTTAGCAAATCCGCCAATGGCTATTGCCTCTCTGGAATTATCATCAACAGAACCTCGTATAGCAACGGCACCCGCAGAGTTATTACCAATAGTAGTTACGTAACCAAGTGCTGTACTACCATCTGAATTTGTATGTGCCCAATGACCTACTGCAGTGCTAGAGCTTGCGTTTGCGGAACAGTTCTCTCCTATTGCCATCGCGCCATATCCATAAGCTTGTGAGTCCAGACCAATAGCAATGCTATTGCTCTGGAGCGCGTTTACGATATAACCTATAGCTATGCTATTGCCTGCGGGAGCATTAGCCCAGTGTCCGATAGCTATAGCATTGTTCTTAAAGTATGAATAATTACCGTATCCGCTGTGTGCGTGTTTACCAATAGCGATACTCTCTGAAGACTCTGCTTGAGCGTTGTTTCCAATAGCAATGCTTCCCATACTTAGAGCCAGAGTATTTGAACCCAGAGCAATAGAATCCCAGTAATTCCCGACAGCTCCTTTCCCTATGGCAATAACACCTCTGCCGGTGGCAGTTGCGTTACTGCCTATAGCAATAGAGTTACCGGGATCAAACGTACCAGTATCGCTTGCGTCAGCATTAAGACCAATTGCAATAGCACCACTGTTTCCGACACGCAGCGTACCGGTTAATTTGTTATCATAAAGAAACCCGATATGCGGATAGTTGCTGTTCGTAGCGATAGTTAATTTAGGGGTGTTAGCGCCCATTGATTGTATTTCGCTGGTATTGCCTCCGATAACAACAGAAACGGCATTTTGATTAGCGTTAAACCCTATATTCCCTCCCGGGAGGCTGGTCCATAAACAATGCCCTTGCCCTGCTCCTACAGTTTTCTTGGTAATCATCGGAGCGGATAGAGCCAGAATGATAGAAACTACCAGCATAACAACCATCATTTCCATTAAAGAAAAAGCCTGTTTTTTAACCCCAAAATTAATCATCACAATCTATCCTCACAGTTAGAAAATTATGAAACAAACAGCCGGAAACATACTTTCGGCTAAAAATTGAAATAAAAAGGTATTGACACGCGAAACGAAAAAAGCGACAATCGCTATGTGCTGTGCTGTGCTGTGCTGTGCTGTGCTGTGCTGTGCTGTGCTGTGCTGTGCTGTGCTGTGCTGTGCTGTGCTGTGCTG
>CALUTH010000010.1 GCA_944323635.1 Candidatus Gastranaerophilales bacterium | reverse complement strand
CCTGCAGGGTATTAATAATCTTATCATCATAATGACTGCAGTCTATTAATACAGCTTCTTTTGCCTGTACATCTATTAAAAGATAATTATTATTATCAAGAGGCGGTTCTACAAACACTTTTTGCAACATATCTTTTACCTCCTGACCACTTCATAAATTTCTTTACACTTGGTAAACAGAGCTTTTGCATCCTCAAGTTTTAACATATTAGGACCGTCACACGGCGCACAGTCAGGGTTTGGATGGATTTCAAAGAACAGTGTATCAACGCCCGCAGCTACCGCTGCTTTGGCAAGTGAAGGAATAAATCTACGGTCGCCACCCGTTGTTTCACCGTTAGCCCCCGGCATTTGTACGCTATGAGTAGCGTCAAACACAACCGGATACCCAAATTCCCTCATAATATAAAAGGAACGAAAATCTACTACCAGATTATTATACCCGAACGTTGTTCCCCTCTCTGTAAGAAGAATCCTTTTATTTCCGCTCTCTTCAACTTTTTTCACAAGCTGCTTCATCTGCTGCGGCGCAAGGAATTGTCCTTTTTTAATATTAACAATCTTTCCTGTTTTAGCAGCAGCAACAAGTAAATCTGTCTGACGGCACAAAAATGCAGGTATCTGAATTATATCAGCAACTTCCGCAACCGGCGCACACTGATCGGGGAGGTGAACATCGGTTACAATCGGAACATCAAACTCTTTTTTTATCTTTGAAAGGATTTCCAGCCCCTTTTCCATACCGACACCGCGGTATGAATTAATAGAAGTTCTGTTCGCCTTATCAAACGAAGATTTAAAAATATAATTGATACCTAATTCCGCACAGACCTCAGATAAAACATCAGCCGTTTTTCTAAGAATATCAATATCTTCAATCGCACAAGGACCCGCAAGAATTGTCAGCCCCCCGTTTTCTGCCCCTATTTCAAAGTTGTTTAATCTTATACCCATACAAAAATTATAAATAAAAGAAATATTTATTACAAGTTAAAAGGAAAGTTCCTGACAACAGCCATAGTAAAATGAGTCTCCCTGACAAAAGTAGTTCAGGGAGACAGCCCCTGCTCTTTAGATGCAAACCGTTCGAGTAAGCTTATCTTTACTGCCGGATAGTCAGTAGCAACCTTTTGATGCGGAAATCACTAAAGGCAGCACTCTATAATCAGCAGCGGCTCCGGAAAATCCGAAGCCGCCGCCGAAATAACACAAGATACTATAGCACGTAGAAAAACTATAATGCTAACAATGATTTTACAGATGCCGCATTTTCTCTTACTGTTTCGCTTGAGTGCATATTGATTGTATCTTCCAGAATATGCAGAACTTCTGTCTTGTCTTTAAGTGCCAGAATTTCATTGATTGTACTCATTGCGACAACAGGGCTCAAATCATTGATACCTTTGCCTTCATTTATAATAACCACTTTAAGTGAATCGTGTACGTTCTTTTTAACCAATGCTCTTGAGGTTTTTTCTCTTATATCATTATCAGAAGAGTTTGTACCTAAATTTTCTAATACTCTGATAGAATCATTATCCTGGTGAGTGGTTAACGCATCTATAATTTGTGAAATTTTCTTATTCATTATGCAGCCTCCATCAACTTATTCTCATTAATCCATGCCGCCTCAAGATCCACAACGGGCATTTTATCCGAGATTTTATTCATTTCGGCATTTTTTCTCATAGTAGAAACTTTTTGAGAAATATAATTACCTAAGTCAGACAATGACTCAGAAAGAGTTGTTGTCTTTGCATAATTGAATGCATTAGAAAGATTTGTTTTCACTTTGTTACAGAATGCTGCTACCGGTTCCACAATCTTCCTGGAGAAGTTAGAAACGCTCCCTGCAATTGCACTCATAACCATTTTTGCTTTGTTTTGCGATTTGAGCTGAGTACCTTCAAAAATATCAGCAGGGAGGATTGAACCGTCGAACTTAGAATCTCTGAACGGATTAGTGTGTATACTTTCCCTAGCTTTCATTTTGAAAGGAATCTCGATTTTTGTGTTCAAAATCGCACCGATTTTGTCAATTGTTGCCATAGTATGTATCCTTTCTTAAAATCTAGTACTCTAAAAGAATACCAATATTGCCAGAAAATGAAATCCTGATTTTAGAGTATTATTTTAAATTTGATACCATACTATAGTTGGAGTTTTGGTATTTTTTCTTATTATTATTTAGTTGAAATTATAAATTTATGTTGCAATATAGAAATAGGAGGATAAAATCAATGGAAAATTATACATCAACGAAAATAGTGTGTACTATAGGTCCGGCCTGTAATACAAAAGAAAAAATAATGGCACTTACCCAAAACGGCGCAGACATGTTCAGACTTAACGCTTCACACGGAGATTTCGCACAACACGAAGAAGTTGTTAAAAGTATTCGCGCGGTAGAAGCAGAAACAAAAACCCTCATCCCTATTATGATTGACCTTCAAGGTCCTAAGATCAGAGTAGGCGAACTTCCAGAGCCCATAAAAGTCAACGTTGGCGACATACTTCAATTCCAGCATAAAGATAACTATGACGGAAAAGTTATTCCTGTTGACTACAAAGGAATCGCGGAAGACGTTAAACCGGGAGATAAAATTCTTATTGATGACGGGAAAATACAGCTCGTTGCAACAGAAATCAATAATGATATAGTTTCAGCCAAAGTCCTTACCAAAGGTACAATAAATAAAAGAAAAGGTATAAATATACCGGGAGCAACCGGAAGCCTTGAAGTTATGTCTGAAAAAGATGTTGAATACGTTAAAAAAGCCGTAGAATGGGATGTTGATTATATCGCCCTTTCTTTTGTAAGATGCGCAGACGACGTTAGATTTTTAAGAGAATTAATTAAAAACAGCGATATAAAAATAATTTCTAAAATAGAAAAACCGCAAGCAATAAGAAATATTGATGAGATAATATCTGTTTCTGACGGGATTATGGTTGCCCGCGGCGACCTTGGTATAGAAACCCCTGCACAGGAAGTACCTATTGTCCAAAAAACAATTGTTGAAAAAGCAAATGTTGCACGGAAATGTGTTATCGTTGCAACACAAATGCTTGAAAGTATGATTACAAATCCAATCCCTACAAGAGCGGAAGTATCAGATGTTGCAAACGCAATATTTGACGGGGCAGACGCTGTTATGTTATCAGGTGAAACAGCTGTAGGGGCTTATCCCGAAGCAACCGTTAAAATGATGGACGACATTGCAAAAAGCGTTCAGTACAGCGAAAGGATTAACCACAACCGCCTGCCTGAAAAAATGTTCCAGACAGAAAATACCGCGTCAATGGCTATCGGTGTTGCTCTTACCGATATGATAAGGAATATTCCTAACGTAAAAGCAATTGTAACTATTTCTCAGTCAGGATACACACCAAAACTCATATCGGAAAGCAACCCTTCAGTACCGGTATTTGCATGCTGTACAAGCCAGAAATTATGCAGACAGTTAAGGTTATACAGGTGCGTTTATCCGCTCAAAATTACAGGTGCAATCGGTAAAATCGACCAGATTATGTTAACCCTGCTTTCACGTTTTCTGGTTAAAAATACATTTCTTAAAAAAGGCGATATGATTATAGTAACAGGTTCGGTTCCTCATATTCTGGAAGAAGGCACCAACTTTATTAAAATTCATACGATATAAAACAATAAGAAATGGGGAGGGTTATTCTTCCCCTTTTTTTGTATACCACTATTAGTATCTGTCCACTATTATCCCGAATAAATTTCAAATTAATTTTCTGCTTTTTCTACAGTTTCTTAACGAAACAATGACAAGACACATTTTGTTTGAACGAAGTGAGTTAATGTGTCTCGGGTTGAGTTTAGAGACTGTATTTGGGAGCGTAGTTTTTCTTTCTTTATCCAAGTTTCTTTCTTTTGTCTTCGCAAAACAAAGCGGATTGCGAGCGGAGGCTGGAGGGCAAAACGTGAGTTTTTGCCCGTAACGCCGTTTAACGCGAGCAATTCAAGACAAGAAAGAAATTTGGTGCGGGCACGGGGGTGCATAGCCCCCGATATAATTATTCTTGATAACAGTGTAGTATCTGTTTGCAGGTTAACAGACAAAAAAAATATTTATTGTGTTAAAATAAAATAGCTTATTATAGTTAATAAAATCGGGGAGAGACGCATGATAGGTAAATTGAAATCTCTTGGGAACGAATTCAAGACTTTTGCAATACGCGGCAGCGTAATAGACATGGCAGTAGGTATTGTTATTGGCGCGGCTTTTACAAAAATAGTTAACTCTTTTGTTGCAGACATTCTCATGCCCCCACTAGGATGGATTATGGGAAAAGTTGATTTTTCAAACCTCTATTTAACGCTCCCTGTTAACGGTAAAATTATTACTTACCCCTCGCTTGAAGCCGCTAAAACAGCAGGGGCAGTAACTATTAACTATGGTTTATTTATAAATACATGTATCAGTTTTGCGATAACAGCATTTGCTGTTTTTCTCCTTATAAAAAGTATCAATAAACTGCGCTGTACCGTTGCAAAACAAGAAACAACAGAAGAAGATGCACAAAATAAAACCTGCCCGTTCTGTTTTTCTTCTATTGATATAAGGGCAAAAAAGTGCCCGTTTTGTACTTCTGATTTATAATTAAACTAAAGGAGAATAGCTGTGTTAAAAAAATTTTATATTACTCTTATTCTTTTAAGTGTTATCGGGCAAACTGCTATTGCTGA
The DNA here is from genome assembly GCA_944323635.1 of Candidatus Gastranaerophilales bacterium. Classification (GTDB taxonomy): domain Bacteria; phylum Cyanobacteriota; class Vampirovibrionia; order Gastranaerophilales; family Gastranaerophilaceae; genus CALUTH01. The sequence continues at coordinate 24,688 of CALUTH010000010.1, read as the reverse complement.
TAATAATTACATAAACGATCTGAGAGAGTTGTTCCTAAATAACAAGGCAATCATAATGGCTGTAAATCTCAGAACATTCAACGCAAAAGATACCAATAAAAACGGAATAATAGACGAAGGAGAAGAAAAAGGAACCTTCCTTAACGCAATAGAGCGTCTGGATGAACTAAAAGAAGAAGGTATAAATACACTGCATGTTATGCCGATAAATCCGACAGGGCGATTTAAAGCGTTAGGTACCGCCGGTTCTGTCTATTCACCATCATCGCTAACAGAACTTAACCCGTACCTTGCAGACCCCAAATCCGGTATGAATATAAAAAATCAGGCTCGCAAATTTATTGAGGAGTGTCACAAAAGGGGAATAAGGGTTATTGTCGATCTGCCAAGCTGCGGCGCTTACGATATGTATTTAGAACAATCCGATCTTTTTAAAAAAGGCAAAAATCAGATGCCAATCGTACCAACTGATTGGACCGATGTACGTTTATTTGATACCGGAACAGACGGAAACCTTAATCAGGCATTGTACGATTTACATGTACAGTATGTAGACATGGTTATGGATTTAGGGTTTGACGGAATAAGAGCAGATGTCGCAACGCTTAAGCCGTACACTTTCTGGAAAAATCTCATTTCTTATGCGCTGAGCAAAGATCCTAATTTCTTATTTCTTGCAGAAGCTTCTGACTCCTGGAGGGAACCGCCTTCAGAATATGCTGTATTCACGCCTTATGATAAACTTCTGGAGGCCGGCTTTGACGGATATTACGGCAGCTATTTTAATATAAAAGACTGGGATAAAGGTTCACAGCTTATTAACCATGTTAACTTTAATAAAAAACTTTTTGAGAAATATGACTTTCCAAAATCTGTTATAGGAAGCTTTACAACGCATGATGAGTTAAGCCCGATACTGATAAACGGTCCAAAACTTTCAGAAATGATTATATGGCTTAACACTACCCTTCCGGTTAATTCATATTATGTAGACGGCTTCCAGACAGGTGCTCAATACGTATATTTCTGGGGAAACAAAAAAGCTGACAAAACTTATACAGATGATGATTATTATTTTGTCCACAGAGGGAAATTTGATTTATTCAATTTCTCCGCAAGACCTCAAGGGCAAAATCAGGATATTAATAACAACTTCATCATAGCAAACAAGTACAAAAAAACATTCTCTCAAATACTATCAAAAGGAAGTTTTGTACCATTGTCAGCGTCTAACGAATCTATTTTCGCTTACGCGCGCTCATACGGTGACAAAACAATAGTAACCATCGGAAACCTTGATTTTAAAAACGCAAAGCAGAAAGTCAAAATAACAATACCTAAAATGAACAACAACCACAAACTTATGGTTATTAAAGGTTCATCAGGTCATTGCACTCTTACAAGAAAGAAAGACAAACTTACACTTGAAATTCCGCCGGGTGACATTCAGGTATATTTAATTAACGATTTATCAATACAGTAAAAGGGAATAATAATGAATAACAGCAGAATTATGTCAGGGATGCGTCCCACAGGGAAATTACATATAGGACACTATTTAGGTGTTATTGATAACTGGGTAAAACTCCAGAATGAATACGAAAGCTACTTTTTTGTCGCAGACTGGCACGCTCTCACAACAAAGTATGATAAAACCGAAAATCTGCGCCAAGACAGTATAGATGTTGTAACAGACTGGCTTGCTTGCGGACTTGATCCGGAGAAATCGACCATTTACATACAATCGCTCGTGCCTGAAACTGCAGAACTCCATATTTACCTTAGTATGATAACGCCGCAGCACTGGGTTGAAAAAGACCCGACCCTAAAAGATGTTGCCAAAATGCTCAAATCAGGCGATGGGCAAAAAGAAGGCATAAGTTACGGGCTTTTAGGTTATCCTGTACTAATGAGCGCCGATATTCTGTTGTTTAATGCCGCATACGTTCCCGTAGGAATTGATCAGGTTGCGCACGTAGAAATTACCCGCGATATTGCAAGGAGATTTAATTCTATTTACGGAGTTGAGGTATTCAATGAGCCGCAGCCGCTTTTAAACGAATGCTCATATATTTGCGGTGTAGACGGCAATAAAATGGGCAAATCTTACAACAACGATATTAAAATATCAGACACCGAAGAAGCTACCGCTAAAAGAATTATGCAGGCAATTACAGACCGCTCAAGAATCAGACGCGACGATTTAGGGCACACCGATCAGTGTGAAGTTGCGTTTAAGTACTGGCAAATCTTTGGTTCAGAAGAAGATATTGCAAAGATTAAGCAGGGCTGTGAAACAGGTACTATGGGCTGCGCTGACTGCAAGCGCTGTTTGGCGGCAAAAGTAAATGAACGTTTCAGGGCAATAAGGGAAAAACGTAAATATTACGAGGAACATCCTGAAATTGTAAGGGATATAATACTAAGCGGCTCTGAGAAAGCAAGAAAAACAGCACAGGAAACCCTTAAAGAAGTAAGAAAAGCGGTAAGAATTTACTAGCTTGCCCTGCGCATTAAATCAGAAAGTTTAATATCCTTAGTTTTAATAGAAACTTCTTTCTTAACAGGCTTTACAGGTTCTTTCATATACTGGGAAAGACCTATTGTCCTGTCTGATTTCTTTATCATAAAAAGTTCCAGAATAAAATTCAAAAAAGTTTTCATTATGGCTCCTTATCTATTATTATACAATGTTTTTTCATATCAATATCATACATTAAAACTATTTTTTGTGCATAAAGCAATATCGCTCGTGGTAGAATAATAATATATAAAATACGGGAGTTGAACTTGAATTGCAATCTTGAAGAAAACTTTAACCACGCTTTGAATTTGTGCGAACAAAGTATGAGCCATTGTGATTTAATAAGTCTGCTTCAAAACGGCTCTGTTGCGGAAAAACAGATCGCCGCGCTTACTCTTGATAAAGTCTCAAATCAAGATGAAGCAGATATTTTTATATCAAACCTCACGGGCTGCGACGGAAAAATACGGGAAGCTGCCGCCTCAAGGCTGGAAGAGTTTGTAAAAAGCACTCCCTTTTTTGCAAGCTATCCGGAAATATTTGCCGACGCGTCCATTGATATTAATGCAAATATCTCAAGGCTTGTAATTGACAGTATTGATGTTTTCAAAGATAACAGTGATTTTTGTGCCGTTTATACAAATAAACTTATCGGTTTTATTAACGAAGGGTTTGAAGAAATTTCCAAAATAAAGTTTCGGGATAAAAAATATGTACTAAACAAGCAATTATTTAAAATTTACTGGTCATTAGAAGGGCTTTACGTTTTTTCGAACGCAGTTGACAAAAAAACTCTTTATAATATCCTGAGTAAAGTTCTTGAACGACCGGAATATACAATAAGAGAAAAAGCCGCAAAAATATTATCAAAATATCCTAATGATGAAATATTTGCGGAACTGTACTCACGGGTGACAAATGATGAAAATTTTTATGTAAGATTTGCTGCATCCGGCAAAAAGGAGGTATTATGAAGGTTCTTGTAACAGGTTCTAACGGAATGCTCGGACAGGATTTATGTCCGGTTCTTGAGGATGAAGGGTATGAAGTTATTGAAACAACCAGAAACAGCATGGATATTACGGACTTAGAAAGGGTTGAGCGGGTTATTAATGTACATGCTCCTGAACTGATAATACACACCGCCGCATATACCGATGTTGAAAAAGCAGAGGTTGAAAGAGAAGAAGCCCACAGCGTAAATGTAGCCGGCACAAGGAATATTGTACAGGTCTGTAAAAAGCAGGATATACCTCTGGTTTATATTTCGAGCGATTATGTATTTGACGGAGAAAAAGATTCTCCCTACAAACCGGAAGACAGACCAAACCCTGTAAACTATTACGGGCAGACTAAGTTAGACGGAGAAGAAGCGGTAAAAGAGCTCTCCAAATACTATATTATCCGCACAAGCTGGCTTTACGGGCATCACGGCAACAATTTTGTTACAAAACTTTTGCTGCAAGACTTTTCAAAAGAAATTAAAATTGTCGACGATCAAATCGGTTCTCCGACATGGACTGTAGACCTTGCTACAGGTATAGTCAACATCATAGGGAAAGGGGAAAAATACGGGATTTATCACGTATGTAACAGCGGCGCGGTTTCACGGTTTGAGTTTGCGGAAGAAATATTTGCGGTATTTGATTTGAAAGCAAACATTGTCCCCTGTAAAACAAGTGATATACAATCGAATGTCAAACGGCCTAAATATAGTGTATTAGACAATCAGGGGCATTACAGAAACTGGGAAGTAGCATTCAGTGACTTCGCCGCGCTTGCAGATTTTTAGGTTAAATTTTTCCGTCCCATATATTATAACGAAATGTAAAAATTTTTACGCAATTTTCACCTTTAAAGCAAAAAATTTTATTCATTGATTTAATATAAAAAAAACGGAGTCTTATATATGAAGACAATATCAATACAAAATAGCTACCATCCAAGCAGCAACAAATTAAATGTACGAAATAACACAAACTTTAAGGGATACGCTGTGACTGATGACGGGAATTTGTATAAACAATCCAATATAGGAAAGTACACCCTGACATCAGTATCTCTTGCTTTGACCCTATTCTTTATAATAAGTGCAATTATCGGAATTAAAAGTCCTAAATTAAGATTGGATTGTATAAAACGAACTCTTACAGGCAGGCTCGTAAACACTTTTTCTGCTTTCGGTATCGGTACAATTATTGACCTGCTTATAAATAAAGTCCGCGCAAACCGTGCAGACAAAAAGGCTGTTGAAATATTTGCCCCGGACAACCTGAAGCCTCAAGGACACACAGTAATACCGTATAATCAGGCGTATGTCCCGCAAAAAATATCTTTGTAATGTAAATTTTTATTACAAAAACTATTAATTCAGACAAAAAATCTTCCCATCTACACTTATTATATGTGTAGATGGTTTATAAAACAATTTTTGGAGAATGAAATGAGTACAATACAACAAGTTAACCCTAATTTTCAAAGTAAAGGAGTTACTAAAAACAACAATATTTACGAAAAAACAAATATTGGCAAATATATTGGTGTAGGAGCAGGGGCTGTATTAGGCGGATATAACGTATACAAAATAAATAATGCACTCAAGCTTCCTGACGAGTCAAAATTCATGATGAGCTTTGTCAACGCTGTTATAAGCAAAATAAAAGAATACGATGCCAGTGCAGAATTGCCTAAATCAGAGAAAATAATTAAACTTGGAAAAAAGACTGCATATGGTATTATTCTGGCGATAACAGCAGCAATCGGACTGGGTATAGGCGCTATAGGGGATGCCATTGCAAACGGAATTAAAGCAAAACGTCTGGACAAAGCAAAACAAGCAGAAAACAGGTAATAAAAAACACCTTTCATAAAATTATGAAAGGTGTTTTTACATTTATACTATACCAAACCTAATGATTTATGTTTTTCATAAATTGAGTTTACAAGAGTATCCAATTTAGCGAAATCATCTTTTTTCGGTTTTCCTTTAACCTGTACGGGTTCAATAATTTCCGGCTTAATCGGTGCAATACACTCTACAATCTTATCAAAGAGTTTGCCGCCCCAGCCGTAAGAGCCTATTATTGAAGCAAATTTTGCTTTCGGCTTAAGAACTCCTGCAAGATAGGCAACATTTACTGCCGCAGGGTGAGGTCCCGCAAGCACCATTGAAACGCCCATAACAATCGTAGTCGCGTCAACAAGTGCTACCGCAAGGTCGCCCAGATTTCCGCGGATTACATCGTACTTAAATACATCAATACCTTTTGCTTTAAGTCCTTTTTCAACATAATCCGCCATCTCTTCAACAGAGCCATACATAGAAACGTAAGGAAGAAGAACAAGGTTTTTACCTTCATCTGCCGTCCAATCTTCATAAAGCGATAAAATATATTCAAGCCCTTCTCCTTTATACATCGGTCCGTGGCTCGGGCAGATAATATCCACGTTCATCTGGCGAATTTGCGCCGTATACTTTTTAGAGAGCATTCTAAACGGCATCATAATTTCCGCATAGTATTTTTTAATCCCTCTTGTAAGTTTATCGGACGGAACGGCAAACACTTCATCAAAAGTATGATGTGAACCTAAAAAGTCACAGGTAAATATTACATTGTCTTCCTTTAAAAGTGTAAACATTGTATCAGGCCAGTGAACCCCCGGTGCAAGAATAAATTTAAGAGTTTTACCGCCAAGATCAAGTTCTTCATTGTTACCAATAACCTGAATTCTATCTTCCGGAACAAAGAGCATTTCCTTGATATTACCCGCAACATTAGAGTTTGTTACAACCGTTGCCATAGGATACTTATCCAGAAGCGCAGGAATTGAACCGGAGTGATCTTGTTCGCCATGGTTTGCAATTATGTAATCAACCTTTGTAATACCGTTTTCATCAAATGATTTAAGGTATTGTTCCGTGAATTTCGGGTACATTGTATCAATAACAGCAACTTTGTCATTGCCTTTTACGATATAAGAGTTATAAGTTGTTCCGTTATCAAGAGGTATCAACTCGTCAAATATTACTCTGTCAAAATCGTTAATCCCGCAATACAACACGGAATCAGTTATCTTTTTAAACGCCATAATTAATTCTCCTTAATTAAACTGTATCTAACCAAGGATATTTTATACTAAAGATAATTTAATATAAAGAGTTACTTAAGACGCTTTTCCAGAGCTTCAACAGTATCAAGCCTGTCACTATGCAAATATAACAACGCCTGCGTTCTGCCTTCCAGTGCCGGTTCATATAACGGATTAATCTCAACAGCCTTTTCGAAAGCATCGCACGCACGTTTATGATTATCCATATTACAGTAGCACCAGCCAATATACGTGTAATCAAACTCTTTGTCTGCAGACAGTTCAAGTGATTTTGAGAGCCAGTTGAGCGCGTTAGTATAATCCCCCTCCATAAAATAACTCATTCCCAGTCCGCGAAGAGCGTTCACATTATCAGGTAAGTCTCTTAAAATCTTCTCTGCAAGCTTTTTGGAAACAGCATAGTCCCCAGCCTCAAACGCTGCTTCCATTTTCTTCATAATACTTAATAATTTTAATTTATTTGTTAAGGATGATAATTTTGATATTAAAGTATCGATATTTCCGCCCTCTGTTGAACCTGTATAGTCTAAGTATAACACATTCGGTGAAAGTGCGTAGTTTTTTATTACAGATGTTTTCTTATTCATAAAATTAGGTTACAATATTATCAGGTTATTTTTTAATACCGGACAGGGGGGCTCTCTGTTTATGTTTTATGTGAGTTTAATTTGGAATAAAAATTGATGGAAAAGATTAAAAATAAAGCTTTATTCGTTCTTGTTTTCATTATTTGCGCAGCACTAACCGTACTTATTATTGATATTGCTCGCTCGGAATCTCTCGGGTTCAAGAACTACAGCGCCGCACTGGCTGAATACAAACAAAAGAACTATACAGCAGCACAGGAACACTTTGCGAAAGTTCCATTATTCTCAAGTGTTAAATCCGCAGCGCTCTTCAGGGAGGCACGCTGCTTTACACTGTTAAAAGATAATGAAAACGCAAAAAAACAGTACAATAAAATATTTTTACTCCATCCACGCTCGTCAATAGCCGTTTTAAGTCTCTATAACGCAGGTGTCCTGAACTTTGAAGAACAAAACATCGGCGCGGAAAAATACTTTAAAAAAATCATAAAAAAATACCCTGCATCACAATATGCAGCACCTTCGCTGTATTATCTGGCACAAATAAATCTGCTAAAAACGGCTGATGCAAGTGATAACAAAAAAATAAAACTCAAAGAAGAAGCAATCCAAAAACTATACAACTATCTGCAGACAGAACCGTCAGGCAAGTTCGCAAAATCAGCAATTGACACCATTGTACAACTGGATGCAATCAAATCGGAATATGATAATCTAATTATTGCAAAATCCTACTACGAACTCGGCGATTACACAAATTCAAAAATCTACATGGATAAAACAAAACGTGAAGAAAACTGGAACGATTGGGCTAAATTAGCCTTAAAACTCGGCGACAAAAATAAAGCCAAGCAGTACATAGAGGAAGGGTTAAATAAATCTTCAGAAACAATTGAAACAACAGACCTGTATAAAATTGTCGATTCATACTTAACACTTTTCCCAACACAAAAAGAAGGGCTAAGCAGATTAAACGGATTATTCAAAAACAAAAAAATCAAATGCTCTGATTATATTCAGTATTTGGACTGTAATATAAAATCTGGCAGCAGCAAAACTGCGTGCTATAAGTCATTATATGAACAATATCCAAACGGGCAATTTGCGGCAGATGCACTTGCTAACGTATTTTTAGCAAAATACCTTGCTAAACAATACTCAGATGTTGATCGTTTCGGGAAAATTCATATGAAAAAATTTCCAAACGCAAAATCTGCGCCCATGGTCTCATATTTTATGGGAAAAATGTCAGACAAAACAAAGCATCACGAAGAAGCAAATGCGTATTTTAAACATACCCTTGCCAAATATCCGGACAGCTACTATGCTTACCGTGCATACTTATCAATGAACCGCGATATAGAACTATTCGATGAAACAAACCTCGATGCAGTAAAAATAGTATTTCCCTATAAAAAATCAATGGAAAAAAACCTGGTTATAAAACTTGCACTGCTTGGAGATTATGACCTTGTAGAAGAAATTTGTAAGTCAGATGACTTTGTACAAAGCTGGATTGCTTACAAAAGAGGACAATACACCCGTTCTTGCATTCTTGCAAGGGATGCAATGGAAAAGCTGCCGGTAAAACCGGACTTTGATGATTTACGGTGGAGACTAGTTTACCCGATTCACTATTGGGATACAATAACTAAATACAGATATACAAATAATCCTGTTATTTTACTTTCTATCCTGAAAGAGGAAAGTCACTTTGACCAGAATGCAAAAAGCCACGTAGGGGCAAAAGGGCTGATGCAGATGATGCCGGATACAGAATCGGAGTTAATTGCAAGCTATAATATTCAGAAGGAAAAAGAACAAAGCATAAATGATATAAAATTGGGAAGCATTTATTTCGCAAACTTAATGTATCAACTTGATAACAAAGCCCTGTTTGCACTTGCGGCATACAACGGCGGTATCGGTTCTGTAAGAAACTGGCAAAAAACAATTAAATTCAACAATATAGATGAATTTGTAGAACAAATACCTTATTCGGAAACAAATAATTACGTAAAAAAGATTATACGCTCATACTGGATGTACACAAATATATATAATTAATAAAAAAAACCTCTCTGAGCGAGAGGATTGAGCGATGAGGATTTCAAGTATATGATAACGTGTATACGTCATTTTTCATTGTATTTAAGTAGTAGCTTGAAGATATAATTTATAAAAAGGGTGGAACATACGCCACCCTTTACCGCATCAATACAGCCTGATAATCTCTAGAAGTACGGCTGCGGCGGTTTCTAAAGTTATGATATTTCTAATTTATGAGATTTTGCCTCTTTTTCCGAGACCTTGGGAACGTAGATATTTAAAACACCGTTTTTATATTCTGCTGTACTTTCATCCGCCTTAACAGGCGCGTCAAATGAAATTGTACGCTGATATTTACCATATCTAAATTCACAGGTATGATATTTTATATTCTTTTCTTTTTCCTGCTGTTCTTCTTTTTCTTCTTCAATCTTTGCCGTAATAGTCATGAAGTCGTTATCCAGTTCGACATCAATATCTTCTTTCTTTACACCCGGAAGCTGTACTTTTACTTTATATGCTTTATCCGTTTGCTTAACCTCTACGGCTGGGCGCCAAATTGAGTTCTTCTTCAAGGTAAGAGGATTGGAAAACACCGGATGAAGAACCGTATCCCGAAGAAAATTATTTAATTCATTATGAATACTGTCAAAATATAAATCAGGTTCTCGTATTATTAAATCAGTTTTCATTATGTCTGCTCCTTTCATTTAGTACTCATATATTAACCGTGTTTTTTGATAAAACATTACCCGAAAGTATTAAAAATATAAAATAACACTACGCCTGTAAGACAATAGCTGAAAATTAACTGTTCTTAAATAATCGGGGGAGAGTAAACAGGTAAAAATTAAAGAAAGGCATAAGCAACATGAACATTATTTTTTATGATTTTAGAGATGCAGAAAAAGATTATTTTAAAGAACATCCGAATGATGACTTTGACATTAAATTTGTAAAAGAAGCGCTTAATGATGATACAGATGTTAGTGAGCACGATGCCAGAGAAACATGTATAATCAGCGTATTTATGACTTCAAAAATAACAAGGACCGTTCTTGATAAATTTAAAAATCTGCGGGTAATAGCAACACGTTCAACAGGTTATGACCATATAGATATAGATGAGTGCGCAAAGAGGAATATAAGAGTTCTAAATGTCGAACATTATGGTAAAAATTCAGTAACAGAATACACAATAGGAATGATAATAACCCTTGTAAGGAAAGTAGTACCTGCCGTTCGTGATATGAGAAACGAAAATATTGATACACAGCGCTATATAGGACGTGATTTAAACAAATTAAAACTCGGAGTAATAGGAACAGGTGCAATTGGCAGTTCTGTATGCAAAGTTGCTAAAACCCTAGGGATGGAAATATTTGCAAATGACCGGCAAAAAAATCTTGAATTAACTGATATAGTAAATTATGTTGACTTTGAAACACTATTAAAACATTCCGATATTATATCCCTGCATATTCCTTATACAAAAGAGGCTTTTCACCTTATTTCTGAATATGAATTATCCTTGATGAAGGACGGAAGCTATATAATAAACACCGCCCGCGGAGAACTTATTGATACCGCAGCGCTGTACAATGCACTTGAAAGCGGGAAACTTGCAGGATGTGCGCTTGACGTTCAGGAATGTGAAAATATCGTAATTAACAACGACGAAAAACTTGTTTCTAACATTACAAAGGCAGACAAATTCTGTATTCAGCGGGCAGTAATAACCCAGAAGCTCGCAGAGTCTGATAAAGTCATAATCACGCCGCATATTGCATACAATACATATGATGCAATAAATACAATACTTGAGACAACCCTCCACAGCATAAGAGGATGCCTTAAAGGTGATAACTCAACAAATAGGGTCGTCTAAACTAAACCTTTTTAAGCTCAGTAATATTCGGATCAAGAACCTTTCTGCCAATGTTTTCAAAATTTATTGAACAGAAGTTTTTTGTCCCGTAACTAAATATTTTTTCAACAACACCTACACCAAATTTAACGTGCATAACCCTGTCACCCTGCTGTATAGGATCACTATGGACAATCGCATCTTCAGGAATTTCAGCGGCATATATCGGAACCGCAGGAGCAGCTGTATTCCTTTGTTGAAGGATAGCACCGTCATCATCCTGTTTGATGGCATCTATAGGTATTTGTTCCTCCTCTTCATCAGGCAATAAATCAGAGTGCTGAACAATCGGCTCCTCCGCTACAACCTCTAAAGAAGACGCTTCATCAGGCTCTTCTATAACTAAATCATCCGTACCAACCAGCTCTTCGATAAAGTCTAAATCGTCTTCCGATAATTCATCAGAAGTCTCATGCTGCGGAGCCATATAAACTTTATCAACATCCCGTCTTATTTCTTCATCTAATAATTCTTCAGGAGTTTTTTCAGATTCTGTTTGTTCTACATCCGTGTCATGCTCCTGTAAAGGCGGCGGCATTTCGTTTGAAGATACATTATCCAACTCAGAGTTGAGCGTATCATCCTCAAATTTCAACTCTAACTCACCATTGTCTTCCGGGACAGCATCCAATTCAGGAATATTATCAGCTATATCAAGAGTTGCATCTTGCAATTCTGCCTCATCCAACGTTAAGTCTAAATCCGACAGCTCCTCCTGAGAATCGAGTTCAGGAATTTCGCCGGAAATTTCAACTATTTCCTGATTATCAAAATTATCTTCATCTAATATACTTTCAGGCTGTTGTATACCTTCTGAAAGTTCTTCATTTAAAACAGGTAATTCTGCGGTATCAGCCTCCGAAATTATATTCTCAGGATTAATAATTTCCTGATTGCCAGCAGTAATAGACATATCTTCAGAATTCTCAATATTTTCTTCGGAATAAACAATATTATTCTCTGTATCAATATTTTCATCAGGTATTTCAGTCTTCCCGTCAATAAGTTCAGGAATTTCGTCCTCTACTATAACCTCTTCTTCGGAAATAGCGACCGGTTCATATTCATTTGAAGCCTGTTCATTACGCTCCTCCACTTCACGGAGTTCTGCAATCTCCTCTATCCCCTCAACAGGTTTATCAAAATCAGCCTCGGGTATTGCATTTGTCTCAGCAACAAGCTCGCCGGAAGAATTATTAGAAGCTTCTATCTCCTCACTTGCAGAAACAGGAATATAATCTTCTATGACCCTTGCTTCTTCCTCTGGTTCATCGTCAAGTTCCGGCAATTTTTCATACTCATCTTGAGGGACAACAGAGGAATCATTTATTGTGTCGGGCATTTCTTCAGTCAGCGCAATCCCATCATTAACATTTTGCAGACCTGCTTCTGACCGAGCCTGCTCATCAAGTTGCTGTTCTTTTACAGAAGGCTCTATTTTTTCAAATTCTTCTATATTGTTCTGTTCTATTTCTATGTCTTCCGCTTTCGGCACAACCTCCGAAATTTCCTTTAATTGAAATACAAAAGAGTATGGAGCAGCAATATTCCCTGTCAGAACATACTTATCAGACGACAAATTTTTCAGTATAAACTTACAATAATCAAAATTATCTGGCTTCTTAACTCCACCAAACACAATAATACTGCCGCTATTTTGCTTTAAGGCAGATATAAACCTGAAATCCGACGGCACAATACAAGATGTAATAACATTATTATTTTCAATAATTTCACGAATAAAATCTTTATCTGAAATATTGTCTGACAACTTTGCAAATGCATACAATTTATTATCAGAATTTTTAAATTCATTTAAAACAAGGCTGATATATTCCCTAACAAACAACCTGTCTACACGGCTTAAATCTATTATTACAGTACCTGGTCCGTACTCTGAGAGAGATTTCCAATCCATTACTTCTTCATGAGAATTAGCGAATACGTCTGCCTCACAAAGTTTTTCAAGCTTAGTTTTAAAGAAATACAAACTCAAATTTTGTGAATAATTAAAAACACTGTCAATAACAGACTTAAAAGACTTAAACGGAATATATGGAACTGTCGAAGCATACCCTTTTAACTCGGTAAATATAGAACTTACCATTGCACGACTTTCTTCTGTTATATCAGAAAAATATTTATCAAAGATAAAGCCTATTGCATGTTCATTCAACGGCAGTCTAAAATCCTCACCGGCAACAAGTTTTACTCCTTCCATCGTTCCGACTGTGTCAAATACAAGGGTATTATAACCAAGGTTTTTAATTTGATGAGAAAAATTGGAAATTAATAAATTAGCATCCACATCTTTTTCTGAAACAACAAGTATTTTTTTATCAAAAAACTCTTTATCTGCGGTAAGCATATTCTGTTCATAAGCAAGTTCACCAAGAACAATATCAGAAGCATGCCCGAGGTTTGAAGTAAAAGCTGTCACATCAATAACTTCACATACTGCATTTTGAGATACATTTTGAATGTTTACGGGAACAAAGGGTGCATCATAATACGCCAGAAACTTTGCAAATATGACATGTGAAGTATTACCTGATTCCACATACAAGACCTGCGCAATGTAAATATCCTCACCATCAGTAACCTTTAGCAGCGAAGAAATATGAACCGGTTTGCTGCTCTCTATTTTTACTAAATTGCCTCTTACATCTAATATTTTCATCATGCTTACCTAAAAAGATTTTAGCATGAAATTATAAATATACGCTATATATTTTTTTATTTTTTTTTAAGAATAAAAATCTTTATTTAAAGGCGTTCAGGGGGATAACTAATAAATCAAAATAATTGTAAATTTTTGTAAATTTTATGTTAGATAAATAGCAAATTTAAACATTTTTGAATTTTGATATATATGGTAGTGTATTTGGAGTTATTATGATACCAAAAGTAACAGGTGAGATGGTTAATCATGGTGCAAAGCGTCACGAGCGCTCTAATAAAGCACCGCATAAAAAAGAAAACGAGGAGCCCAAAGTACTTCCAAGCAACGTAAAAACCAGAACAATGGCAAGTTTTAACAGGACAGCAAGCGCGGCAACAGAGTACTGGGTTAAAGGACTTAATGGAGATGTAAATTCAAATTTCTATGAATTTCTTGCAATGGGACGTATTCCATACTGGGTAGGCGGAGCAACATTTATAGGAGTTTTCAATGGAATGAGCCGTTTCTTTGATGCAAGAGGCGCACATCAGGCAAAAAAATTAGGCACAAAACTTGCAACCGGCGTTGTATTCTACACTCTGGCAAAAATGTTATCAAAAGAACTGGTTACAAGACCTGTAGCCTGGGCAACCGGTGTTGATATAGACCAGCCATATCTTAATGTTGTATACCCTTTCCCGAAAGTAATTTTAAGCGAGCCTCCCAAACCGGGCGATAAAAACAATACTCCAAAACGGATTATTCAGGACTTAGATCCGCAATATCAATACCAAAAATTGTGGGAAAGTGTCGAATTTCCCCGCATAGACTTAGTAAAACCCGATTTCTTTGATAAAGTTGCAAAGAAAAACGGGCTCGGTGAAAACCTTAATAATGCAGAAACAGAGGCTAAACCTGTTTTGAAAAACATTATTTCAACCGCGACAACAGCTTCAAGAGTTTCTTCATTCCTGTGGGCAGCCTGCGGCGTTGCACTTGCAGCGTGCGGGGATTGGGACAGCTACTATCAAACATATTTAAGCGGCGCAAAACTTGGCAGTAAACCAATCAAAAAAGACATGCCGCTTAAAGAAAAAGCTAAAATCAAATTAGGCAATATTTGGGAGCATACTAAAGCCGGGACAATAGCTTTAGGAGAAACATTTAAAACCTCTGCAAAAGAATTTTATCACGGAGCACCGGGCTCAAAAGGTTTCAAAAAGCATGCCGGTAAGCTCTTATTCTTTACAGCACTTGGTTCATCCATTTTCGGCGTAGCCAATACAATTATCAGGGCTCGCTCATTTGGTAAAAACCTATGCGATGAAAATGTTATAGACAAGTCAAAAGATAGTATGGCGGTGTAGTATGGCAATAGACAGAATTCAAAACCAAACATCATTTACACAAAGACCAAATGTTGACCTAAAAAGCGGCAGCGTTAATATGGAACGTTATATTCCACTGCCCAAAAGACACTATAGAAACCATAACGAAATTCCCGACTCTGTTAATATGATTAGACCGGAGCCCGGTCAAGGACACCTTTTAAACGGCGGTTTCTTCAGCTCTATCGGAAGATTTTTCTCTAACAGAGTTTATGATATTAAATCAATTTACAAAGGATACACGGGTACCGCAAATGACCACCAGCTCGGAAGAACAAATGATGTAGGTCTTGTTCTCGGCGGTCTGGGTATCGCCTCATTTCTTGCAACAAAACGTGTTGCGACAATGCCCAAACACATGGAGTTTGTAGGGCTTGCTTCTTTCCTTGGAGCAATGGCATTATGGCCGAAAATAGGTATATTCGGACCGGCGAGATTTGTTCACGGTTTTGACGTTGATAAACGCTATATTGACGATCAGGGCAGAAATAAATCCGTATTTCAGGATCCAAACTATGTTCCGTTTGACTTATACCGCGGAAACAAAAAGAGTGAAGATTTATCAGCCATAGCAGACTACATGGGCATCGATAAAGACGCTGACAACCGTGAAGAAATGGTTAAAGACCAAATGTTAAAAGTTGCACGTCAAAACAATACTCTCTGGATGCTGACTTCCGGTATTGCCGTGCCGACACTTACCGCACTTATGTGCAATGCCTTTGAAAGAGTTTACGAACCGTTTATCGTAAATAAAAAGAGCGCTCTTTACAATGAAAAATTAAACGCTATGTACAACACTGTGGTTAAAGGTGCTGTAGAGCCTAAAGAATCAAAGATTAAAAGTTTATTTAAGAAAACAAACAATAACAGCATTGTTAAAGAGATTACGAATTTTGCAACTCTTGATGGCGGGAAACCGAAACTCCTCTCTGCAAAAGAAGTCCTTAACTTTGTAAACTCAATTACACAAGGTGCCGGCGCCGGAGTATCAGAGGCAATGGCAAAAGATATTACAGGAATTCTCTCAGCAAACGGGAATGTCGTAGTTGATAACAAGTATGTTGAAGAACTTGCAAAAAATATTGAAGCAAAATTTCAGGGGCATCAATACCTGAAAAAAGGTATCATATCTTATGAAGAGATTAAAAAGCTGCTCCTGGATGACAAATCTTTCATTAAGACTGACAGCAGAAATATTACAGAAAAATTGATTAATGCCGTAAAAGAAAAGATAGCAAGCTCTGATATTTCTGCAGCGGGTTCTATGTCCAGAGAAGATATTATCAAACGGGTTCAATCAATGGCATTTACTCAAATTAATGAACCGGATCTCCTCCCTAAATCAGAGAAGTATGTTCTTACGGGTGATGCAGCAATTAAAATCCAATCAATTGCCGGCTCTTTTGATACTTATATGAAAAGATTTAAACAGCTAAGAGAAATCAATGAATTAAAAATGGGTGATATAGCTGATTCTCAAAATGCTTATTTCTGGAAAAAGCTTGAAAAAACATTCACTCAAATAGCCGTTCCAAACAACGTTATAACTTCTAAATCATTAAAACCGATGCTTGATAATCCTAAAATGATAGAAGAAGCTATCATGAAGAACCTTGATCAGGTTGTATCTGATAAGAAACAGTACAATCAAGCAGTAAGAGCAATTGAAACAATAAAACGCGAATACCTTACAGCAATGTTCGGAACCGATGACGCAAGGGTTTACAATGACTTTATCCTTGGTGCAAACCCGCAAGGCGGAACGGCATGGCAGCGCAGAACAGGGAATCAAGGATATTACATTGATAAATTCATTGAATTACAGAGACGCATCTCTGAAGATCTTTTAGTCGATGTTTCTAAAAATAACAAGGATAACTTTAAAAACTTATTAAACATAATTGGCGGTTCTATTCCCAGAGATAAGGATGGTAAGCCTTTGCCCAGAGATTACAGAATGTCGGTTGCATACAGAGAAACAAAAGCTAATGTAAACAAAATAGAAAACTTTGTAACCGAATGCGACAGACTTATTCATTCTCTTGATATTTACAAAAGAGCTATGGACTACCCGAGCAAAACAAAAGATCCGGAACTTAAAAAGCATTACTTTATGCAATTATTTAAAGAAGCAAAACATAATGTAATTGCTGCAGAATCTCACGATTTCTTTGCAAGATTCCACGCTCTCAATAACCCGAGAAAATTCAATGAATATATGAATTTAATTTATGCAAAAGACTATATTCTTGATGAGACAGCTAATGCAATGAATGAAATACCTGTAGATGATAACGAAGGTAAAAATAAAACTTTACAACAGATAAAAGAAAAAATACAAAAAGGTTATGAATGTATTAAAGAAAAAGCAGCACAATTAGTAAAAGAGGGAAATACCACCCCGTCAGCAAACAACTCAATTGAAACAACAAAAGAGTGGATCAGAAGAATAAGAGCACTCTTTGGCGGCGGTTATGAAAACAACGGTTATTTTGAAACTGATTGGCAATATTCAGAATTTATTATATCTGACAGCGACCATCTAGGCAACTATAATGATGGTCTGCTGCACACAGCTGAAGCAAGATACAAAGCTCAGGGTAAAGCACCGCTGGAACTTGTAAATCAAGGTATCAAAAAATCCTATAACAGCAATAAGTGGTTAAGAACATTCGGCGGTTTATTCATAGGTGTATTTGGTATCTCAGTTCTGTCTCAATTCTTCTTTGGCAAAAAAGATTCAACCATACCGCTCGAAAAAGCAAGAAGAGCAAGAATTAAAAAAGCAGAAGCACAAAAAATCGAAGCAAATAATAAAAATATAGAAGAAGCACAAAAAGAGCAAAAAGAGCTTGAAGTGGAGGCGGAAAATGCAAATTAATTCTGTTCACAATCTAAATATCTCAAAAATTCAACCTCAGTTTAAAGCTGACACTGTTCAACAAAATTCCGCTCCGCTTTCTGACAAGACCGGAGAAAAAACAAATCCTTTTGACAGGTATTTAGACAGTCAAGCCGCTGTTAATGCCGCAGGCATTACTAAAGCAAAAGCAATTGACGACAAAACAGTTAAACCTGCTGAATACAAAAACAATCTGAGAACAATGATACACGATAATAATGCCGTAATAATGGCTATTATCCCGAGAATGCTCGGAGCAAAAGACTTAAACGGCGACAGAAGAATCAACCCGTGTCTTGGAGAAAAACCCGGAACATTCTTAAGCTGTATAGAAAAACTTGATGATATTAAAGCTTTAGGCGTTAATACTCTTCATCTTCTGCCTATTCACCCTCCGGGGAAAAGTCACGCAATGGGTACTGCCGGTTCTGTATATGCACCATTAAAATTTGTTGAAGACAACGGCGATTTGGCAATTGATCCGGTACTTGTAGACCATAATGACCCGCGCTCCCCCAAAGAACAATTTAAAGCTTTTATAGATGCCTGCCACGAAAGAGGTATAAGTGTTATGCTTGATCTTCCGAGCTGTGCATCTCTTGATATGAGCAACAATGAGCCTGAATTAATGGCTCGCGGAAGACGCGGAGAAGACAAATGTCCTCAAGGCTGGGTAGATATTAGAATGTTTGAACCGTTTAAAGATCACACAAAGCGCCATTTGAATCCGCCTTTACTTGAAATGCACAAACAGTTCTTAGACAGCTGTATTGAACTTGGGGTTGACGGTATAAGAGCCGATGTCGCGCGTGCAAAACCGACTGAATTTTGGGATATATTAATTACCCGTTCGCACGAAAAGGATCCAAACTTTGCCTGGCTTGCAGAAACATACACCTATGAATGTGCTTCTCCGCAGGCTAATATGATGTATGATCGCCCGATTGATTCTTTAAGGGCAGGATTTGACTGTTACTACGGACAATACCACATGTTCCATGAAATGAAGGCAAGTGAATTTATTGATTATGTAAATATGAATTTGGATTTAACCCACCGCGACTATGAAGGTGATGGTATTAAAGAACTTGCAGGGAAATCATTAATTGGTTCATTTACAACCCACGATGACATGTCTGCAATGATAAGAGGCGGAGAAATATTCTGCGACTTATCGACAATAATTCAATCTACAATTCCGATGACAAATCCTTATTATGTTGACGGCTTCCAATACGGCGATGCCTATGATTATCCGTATGCTGACAAAGAAGATATTGAATCTCAAACTGATAGTATGATTAATAAAGTACACAAAAACAAACTGGATTTATTCAATTTCTCAGCGCCGCCCAGCGGAAACCATCATGATATTGGCAGAGTGATGAAAGAAACAAATGAAATGCGTAAAAAATATGATGATATAATCACTAAAGGCAGTTTCATTGAACTCTACAAAAAAGGCGACAAAGGCGACTGGGTTATCCCTTATGCAAGACACTTGAACGGCAAAACGCTTGTTGTAATTGCTAACAAAAACGTTAACAGACCTGTTTCAGTATCGGTTTTCGTTCCTGGCATAAAAGAAGGTCAAAAATTAACCAATATCGCTCCTGATTACGGTGAAAAAAGTACAATACAAACTGCGGAGAATGAGATAAGAGCTATTCTTGCACCTGCTAAAGCGTATGTATTTGAAGTAGATACACCGGAAATCGAAGACTACTATTCAGATTTTGTATACAAGCAAAATTTTGATCCAGGAAAACCGATTGAAAAAGCAAAAAAATAATCACTTAGTATAACGCAATCTTTCTTTTTTATTTATAACACTACACAAAAAAGCAGCCGGAAAATTTTTCCCGGCTGCTAAATTATTTTATACAATGATTACTTAACACTATCTTTTATAACTATAAGATTATTAAATATTTTCATTACACAGGTTGGAAGTACAACTTCGTGCAAGCCGTCAGCAATACTTATAATACTGCCTGCCTTTAATACTACATCTTCACCTTTATACTGAAAAGTATAATCATCTTTTCTGTCTGATCTGATAGTAATTTTGTTATCCATTTTTTTATCCTTATAATTAAGTTTAAACAAAAAATAAAGCGGAATTAATCCTCCTATAGATTAACACCGCTTTACTCAAATAAAATTAGTCAAAAACGTATCCGATAATTGATGCTTCACGAGCACGTTTAACAGCCTTGGTAATCATCCTCTGGTGTTTTGCACAGTTACCCGTTACACGTCTGGGAATAATTTTCCCGGCTTCTGTTAAATAACGTTTTAATTTAGACGCATCTTTATAATCGATTACATCAACATGTTCAGCGCAAAAAGAACAGGTTTTGCGTTTTTTCTTGTCTTGTAAATCTTGTTTTGCCATTGTTTTAGTTTGCCTTTCTAGCCTTAATTATTTTCTACATTAAAAAGGAATTTCTTCCTCATTTATCAATTCGTTAACATCTTCGATATCTTCACTATCGGAGTACTTAACGATAGGTTCGTTGGACTCAACTGCCGCCATTGAAGCAGCAGAAGCACCGCCGATTTTTTCAATAGTATTAGCATCCAGTTCAAAAACTTTTCTTTCATTGCCGCGTTCATCTTTTACGTTTGCTATTTGCAGAGCACCTTCAACCAGAACTCTATCGGCTTTTGAAAGAGTTGAAAGAACTTCCTGATGAGATTGACGTTTAGAAATTACTCTTAACAGTATCGGTTCTGCGTTTCGTTCTTCAATAGAAACGACAAACGACGAAACCGAAACATTGTTCTGCGTAAAGCGTTCCTCCGGAGTTCTAACAATTGTTCCTGTTATTACTGCTTTTGCTAATGCCATTATACTGCCTGTGCTTTCTTAGATGATTCTAAAAACATTGTTCTGATTACATTTTCATTGAGTCTTAAGTTTCTTGTAAAATCAGCAACTTTTTCTGCAGGGAGAGAAAGCACTGTGTTTACAAAGAAACCGTCTCTGAAGTTTTGAACATCAAAAGCCAGTTTTTTACGACCGATTTTATCGGAAGAGATTACTGAACCGCCCATTTCTGCGATGTCAGAGTTTAATTTTTCTACAACCTTATCTACTTCTTCTGTATCGAGATTGGGTTTAAGAATAGTTAACAATTCATAATTTTTCATATTTATATTTCTCCTTATACATGAGATTGTAACATAAACAAGAAAATTACAATATGAAATCGCCTTCAAAAGTATAATTTGCAGGTCCGGTAAGGTACACTGGGTAATTCGTACCCCCGCCTTTTCCTTGCCACTCAACGGTTACAGCGCCGCCGGGGAGGTTTACCTGAACTTTACTTTCTGTTAAGTTATTTAAAATTCCTGCGACTACAGATGCACACGCCCCCGTTCCGCAGGCAAGAGTAATTCCGCATCCGCGTTCCCAAACACTGAGCTCTACCTCATCTCTTGTAAGAATTTTTACAAACTCGACATTTGTTTTTTCAGGGAAAAGCGGATTATTTTCAATTTCCGAGCCGTACTTTTTTGCCATTGCCATTGTATTTTCATTTGTAAAAATTATAAAATGAGGGTTTCCCATAGACACGGCATTACCGGTAAAACTTATATCTCTTAAAGAGAGTGTATAGTTCAAATTATTATCACCAGCAAAAGGAATTTCAGAGGGTTCAAGAACTGGAACGGACATCTTTACTGTAACTTCACCGTAAGGAAGCACCCGCGGCGTAATAATTCCTGCAGCTGTTTCTACAGTAAACTCCACTTTATCAATTATTTTTTTATCATACAAATATTTTGCAAAACAGCGCATACCGTTACCGCACATCTGCGCCGTTGAGCCGTCAGAATTGTAAAAATACCAGCCAACATCAGCATTTTTGCTTTTGTAATCAGGAATAATCAACCCGTCTGCGCCTACACCAAAATGTCTGTCGCATAATTTTCTTGCGAGATCTGCCATAAAAGTCCTTGACTTTTTATACTCAGGATAATCCAGTATTACAAAATCATTACCGCACCCCTGCATCTTTGTAAAATGTATCTTTTCCATTTATTCTCCACTTTTCAAAAATTATTATACACCTACCCCAAGGGGCTATACAATAGAAAATTTACGATTTCTAAGTTCACGCCTATCCTCCTCCAGATCAATCGTATTAATAAAAAGTTTTACCTTTTTATCAAAGCCTGTAAGATTTAATATAGCAAGTATTTCCGGCGGAGTGTTGAGCAGAATCATTTTTTCCTTGTACTCATTCAACATGTCAAAAAAATCAGAAGAAAGAGAGTACACATTGCCCATATCTATTGCAGTGTTTTTTCGTGAATTACAAACAAAATCCCTGACTTCTTCTACTGCTTTTTTCGAAAAAATCCGGAACTTTGGACACAAAATTATATAATTTTCTGTCTCGTAGGTTATCATACTAAAATTTTAACAATTTAGAGTAGTTTCCTACATTACCGAAACTTATAAGATTTGTATAACTTTAGTATAAGCTTACAAGACAGGGCGTTTACAGAAATATCAAAATATTCCCGTAAAGTTTGAAAAAAACATTAACTGCGGCTTTTCCAAAATTTTTTTCCAAAAAAAAATTTACCCAAAAATTTACCCAAAAATTTACCCCCGCCCTATGAAATTATCCTTGATTGTGATACTACAATATCCGCTTTTTTATCGTGCGCTTCAACAGGAATACAATCAAAAATCAATTCATCGGGAACGGCAAAAATCGTAAGTGCTTTGCATTTTTCTAAAAAACTGTCATAACAGCCCTTTCCATACCCCAGCCTGTTTTTATTAATATCAGCACAAAGTCCCGGCAAAATTATTAAATCTATATCATCCGGTTCAGCGGGCTCCGTGCAGGGCTCAAATATTTTATAGTTCGACAGAACCAGTTTGTCATCCTTATTCCACGGACACGGGACTATCTCATTTCCGTTCATGCGCGGCAAATAAAAATTTTTGCTATCATTTACAAGTCCAGACAAATCAAGTTCCCCAGCTTTTGGGAAATACAGCATAACGCTTTGTGCATCATTATATACGTTGAGTTTTCGTATTTGTTCCTGTACACAACAACTAATTAATACGGTATCAAGCCCTTTACGTATTTCTTTTGCTTTTTGCCTGTATTCCTGTTTATTCATAAATACATTATACAAAAAACGTTACAAAAGTTCACACAAATTTATAAAAAAAGCAATTATAGATTTTTAATTTACTTTATATATATATCATATATAGGAGAGAGAAATGCAATCTGTATCAAACAATATTGCGCAACAAGCAGTCAATACGCGCACAAACTTAAGCAAACAATACAATCCTTTACAAAAAGAAAAAGCCATAGTTATATTCAACAAAAAAGCAACAAGTGAACAAAAGAAAAAACAAGCTTATCTTGATTATTCAAGTTTAATGCTTGACAAATTTGATACAAACAAAGATGGAAAAGTTACAAAAGAAGAGTATATAAAAGGAAATTTTGAACTTAATTATGAAACAAAGAAAAAATTATACAAAGAGCCGAATGATGAAAGGGATATTGTAAGACGTACTCTTATGCACAGATACGAAACAGACGCAAATTTCCTTGATATTAATGCAGACGGTCATATTTCTAAAGAAGAATACGCAATGTTTATCCTTATGTGTGACAGACAGGGCGGAGTACCGGAAGACGGTAAATTCACACTCAGTGATGAGGAAGAAGCATACTATCAGATAAGAATGAACAAGAATGAAGAATATTTCATTAATATGTACAAAAATAACCCGTTCTTAGAAAAATAATTAATGTTTTAAAAATTTAGCAGAAACACGGGCATATAGTTCTTTTGCGTATTCCATTTTAAATATAAGGTTAAATACAGTATAAGCGCCAAAACAAACAAGCCCGACTACAATTATTTTTACCGCCTCAAAAATATATTTTGGCAGCGGAATAACCGCCATCCATTTTGACAGGAATATACAAATTACAAATGTCATAGCGCCCGCTATCAGCATTTTGCCAAGATTTTTAAAGAGAGAGGCATACTCAAGTTTTATTTTCTTTGAAACGAATATACCGAGTAAAACGGCATTAAAGAGTGTGATAAAAGAGGTTGAAAGTGTAATACCCGCAATTCCCATATCCAATTTTGTTATCAATACCACGTTAAGAATGTATTTTAAAAGAATAGAACAGGTCGCAACAATAAAAGGAGTCCTTGAATCGTTAAACGAGTAATAAATCCGCGTTATTGAATCTCTGAACACATAAGGGAGAATTGAAATAGACAGGTAGCAGAGGGCTTCCGTCACCATCATTACAGCCTGAGAATCAAATGCTCCGCGTTCAAATACAAGACTTATTGCATCTTTTGCAAGAAGCAGCACACATATAATAATAGGTATCGACATAAAAAACAAAACCCCGACACCTTTATTAAAATAGTTTTTTATCCCTTCAAAATCCTTATCCGCAACATATCTTGAAAACAAAGGGAACGGTTTGGGAACTAAAATAATCAAAGCTTTACTATTT
>CALUTH010000009.1 GCA_944323635.1 Candidatus Gastranaerophilales bacterium | reverse complement strand
ATGATGGTTGTTATGCTGGTCGTTGCCATTGTTATGGCTCTGTCAGCACCTATGATTACTAAAAAAACAGGCGGCGCAGGTGCAGGATCCTGTCTCTGGACAAGTTTGACCGGAGGGAATATAGGGTTTAACGCTAATCAGGATGCAGTTTCTGCGGTAATCGACGGTAACAACAGCGAAATTACAGCAATGGGCGCCAACGTTCCTAAACTCACTATTGCAACCAACGGTAATTACCCGCAGATAGGTTTTCTTCATTCTGATACAGCCGTCGGGGCTTTAAATATAATCAACGGGCAGGGGATAGCGTTAGGGAATTATTCGGTGGCTAACAAGGCGAACGCTATAGCTATTGGCAACAACACTAATTCTCTTGGTAACAATACAATGACTATCGGGTACGGAGCCAACGCAAGAGGTAACTACAGTATATCTATCGGTACTCAATCAATGTCAGGAAACGATACAACAGAAAAAGATATTTCTATCGGCTATGCCGCTCATACAAATGATGCGGGACACGCTATTGCTATTGGTGAAAGTGCTAACTCTGCAAGGTCTTATGGAGGAGTTGCAATAGGATACATGGCAAAATCAGAGAATACTTATCTTGGCAGGGGGGTAGCCATCGGGGCGTCATGTCAGGCAAATGAATGTGCTACAGCCTTGGGTTCTTCAGCATCTGCAACTGGTAGCGGGACGACAGCTATTGGTTTCAGCCCTTCTGCAAGTGGTACAGGTTCGGTTTCAATTGGTTATCTAACTACGGCTAACAAAACAGCTTCTGTGGCTATTGGGTATGCTACAACTGCGAAACATAATAATTCTATTGCTATTGGGTATACTGCAACTACTACTGCTAGCAACCAGATTGTTCTCGGTAATTCTAAAACTTCCGTCTATATCCCCGGGAAACTTATTGTCGGCAATTATTCTTTTCTTGGTATAAATGTACCTAACGGCACCAGTTCTGTCTGGTTACAAGCCACCAAAGGCACCGGGTCGTACGGTCACGGCTGGGTTTACGACTCTGAAGAAGCAGGGCACGCTTTTGAAAATAATAAAGACTATTCCCTCAGCACCGCCATGAGCTATTCATCCGATAAACGTCTCAAAGACATCATTGGAGAAAACCTTGATGCTATGGATAAAATCAACCGCATCAAGGTATATAACTATACTTTTAAAAAAGACGATTTAAAAACTCCGCATGTTGGTGTTATTGCGCAAGAACTTCAAAAAGTCTTCCCCAACGCAGTAACCAAAGACGAAAACGGATACCTGCAAATCCGTCATGAAGATATGTTCTTTACTATGATTAACGCACTCAAAGAACTTGATGCAAAAATTAAGCAAATAGCGCTTCAATTGGCGGATAACATCAAAATCGTTGCTTCAGACAGCGAAAAGATACGCGATTTAACCATCCGTGTTAATAATCAGGACAAAGAAATCAAGGCGCAGAATAAAAAGCTGCTTACACAGGAAAAAGAAATAGCTGCGCTCAAAAAAGAAATCGCGGATTTAAGAAAAATAGTAAATAAATAATCAGTTGAGCCGGCTTAAATTCCGGCTCAACCGGTCTTTACAAAAATTAACACAAAAAGTCCATTATTAGATTGAAATATACTTTTTATATGCTATAATGGTATGGTTGAAGGAGGGATAATATGGCAAGAGTCCTTATATCTATGTCAGACGAATTTCTTAACAGAGTAGACAGTATAGCTAACTCTGAACAAAGAACAAGAAGTGAATTAATCAGGGAAGCATTGCGCTCTTATCTTAGAAAAAATAAAATGAGCACAATGAAAAATGCTGAAGAAAATGCAGAAGTTCTCTCTTCTCTCCTTGATGATTAATAATTGACTTCTTTCATAAAAGTCTCAACCCAGTTTAGTAAATCCGCTATTTCATAAGGTTTAGGCAGGTATAAATCTGCTTTGGTATTAAGAATGGCGGATTTGTTGTGTTTTGAAGAAGTTACGATCAGCTTTGTGTTTACAAAATCCCTGTCTTGTTTTATTTTCTCTATTGTCTCAAGATTTTCCAATTCGTCTCCCGCATCAAATATCATAACCGCAGGAATTTCACTTTTCATATCATTGGAAACATCGTACCCCTGTAATTCAAGAGATGTTTGAAGTAAAAGTTTTAATGCCTCATCCTCTTCATAAATAAATATCTTTTTATTAAACTCTTTAGTAACAACAGACCCCGAACCCGTCAGTTGCAGGCGCTCAATTGCATAATTAGAACCGGTCGGAAGCTTTGCCATAGATTTTATCCTTCTTAAATGCTCAATAATCTCCTCAGGCGTTTCTCCTTTATCGTAATCCATTTCTAAACCGCCTGCGAGTATATAAACAAGTTCAACACGGCGCTCTGCGTACTTCTCCCCTTTTATAAGCGAAAAACCGCGTTCCATATCTTCTTTAGAGTAAAACTTCGGAGCAACAGTATCAAATGCAAATGTTAAAAATCCGGCAAGTTTTTCAACCACGTCAGCAGAAGTAATAATTATAAACTCACTCTCTGATAAGCGTCCCAGATAATCTTTTTCGCAGAACGCTGACTTTATTATTGTCACAAAAGATTGCACCAGTTTATCAGCAGCAAGCTCACTGTAAATAGATTTGTATATAAAATAATTTTCAATACTAACCAGCAGCATGGCACATTCTTTACGGTCACAAATTACCCTTTTTAATGAACGCAAAATATGCCGTTTATCCGGCAAAAGTGTTTTTGTATCAAGGCTCAATTCTATATCACGGCGCAGGTGTGCCTTTATACGCATTTTAAATTCTTCAATATTAACAGGTTCGCTGATAAAATCATCCGCACCCCGTTTTAAAAGCTCTATACGGTCATTAATATCAGAAGACTTTGACATTACAATAATGACAGGCCGCATATTATAAGTAAGAACCCTCAAACGTTCACACAGCGCAGGAATATCTCCATGCAAACTATCCGATATAAGGATTAAATCCGGCTCATAATTTTCAATATACTCAAGACCTGAAGCTATATCCCTGGCAACATGCACCGCTACCAGAGGAGATTCAAGACTCTTTTTATATTTAAACGGTAACTCTTTCCGTTTGTCTATAACTAAGACGCTGCAGAACAAATTTGCTCCTCCGGATTATACAAAGGCAGTTTTACCTCAAATACTGTGCCTTTATTATTGCTTATAAAATCAATACTGCCATTCATTATTTCAACAAGTTTTTTTGTGATATACAGCCCGAGCCCGTTTCCTTGAACGCTTCTTGTCAGAGGATTATCTATTCTTGCAAACTTTTCAAATACTCTGTTTTTATCTTTTTCTGATATACCAACCCCCTCATCAGCCACTTTTATTGAAAAATAGCCTTCTTTATCAGCAAAATCAGTACTAATTAAGACACTTGTCCCCTCATGAGAATATTTGCAGGCATTTTCAATAAGATTTGTCATTATTTGCTGAAAACGCTCCACATCAATCATTCCATCCGGAAGTTTTGGATTAAAGCAGGTTTTTATTATATGGTTAGGATATTTTTGGGCAATAACCCTGAGTACCGGTTCAACAGCCTGCTTTATATCAGCCTTTTTTAATACTACTTTGTCTTCTGTCCCGGAAGATACCAAAAGTATATTTTCAACAAGACCGATTAACCTGTTAGACTGGTCTTCTATTATTTTTAAAAATTTCTTTTTATCATCATCATTAATTTTATCCCATGATGCCAGCATCGTTTGCGCAAACCCTCTGATACTTGTCAGAGGTGTTCTAAGTTCATGGGATACTGTCGCAACAAAGTCTTCCTGTTTAGTCATAAATGAATTATACCACTTTTTTCAAATCAGGTACATAGGACACACAAAAGCCGTTTGGAGCCAAGTACCAAACGACTTTTGAGAAAACATTTGCAAGTTTAACTCTGGAACGTATTGAATATTTTTTCAACAGAGTCATCAATAACTTTCTTAACAGATTCCATTTCCGTGGAAATTGCAGCCTGTTCTGTATCAAGCTGCTCCAGTTTTAATTCAAGCTGCTGGTCTTCTTTTTGAATAGTTGAAGTAAGAGCGTTAATATCGTTAATTGTTTTTTCATAAACTTCTACAGCATGCCTGTATTCATTCATTGCATCCTGATACGCAGCATCATCCGTAACAGTTTCATAGCTCAGGGCATAGACATTCGAATCATTATCAAATCTTACCGATGAAAATCTGCCGCTCTCATCGGTTTCAAGAAGGGCATTGCCTGTACTGGTAATTTTAGTGGGAACATAAGATGCACCGTAATAATACAAAGATGACTGATTATCTATCGGTGAATCCGACATATACGCACTGTTATAACTATTCATTAAGTCATCATACGTCGTAAAATAGGTTTGTCCGTTCAAATCAAAAGTATAAATTCCGGAGCCTGTATAAGTATAACTGCCATCAGAATTTAGAGTAAAATAATTTGATATATTAGAATCTGTAATATCCTGAACTATTTGGGACAGTTCTGCAGCTTGATCTTCTGTAAGATTTGTTAACTCAGTCAGTTTGCTATTACCAACATAAGTAGGGAAGCCCGTCTCTGCATAATCGCTGTAAGAATCACTTAAACCTCCTGCAACATTATCCAATTCCTGCGTTAGAGCAAAGTGCCATGTATCTCCATCCTGATAGCCTACAATATTATCATCAGAGAGATCTGTATTACCTATAGCTTCTTTAAATTTTTGTAATTGCTCGGCAAGCGTTTCATCCTGAATATCTGAAACACGGTTATAGTTGACCGTAGAACCATCAGCGTTTGTTACCGTATAAGAGTTATCAGGGTTTACCTGAACTGTCGCAGATTCGTTTACATAACCACTATATGTATTTGCAACCTGAACCTGCGG
This sequence comes from Candidatus Gastranaerophilales bacterium, assembly GCA_944323635.1. Taxonomy (GTDB): domain Bacteria; phylum Cyanobacteriota; class Vampirovibrionia; order Gastranaerophilales; family Gastranaerophilaceae; genus CALUTH01. The sequence continues at coordinate 25,486 of CALUTH010000009.1, read as the reverse complement.
ATCCGAAAGAGTTTTTTCCGCCCCTTTAAATATATCTCTTATATAGTGACTTGTAACAACATAATTATAAGTGTCATCATAAGAAGAAGTCTGTGACCAGCTATCAATGTAGTAATCAGTGTCACCATCAGAGTATGAGTATTGCTCTGTTGTATAATCCGAAGTACTCGGTACTTCAGGCAATTCTAAATCCAGCATTCTATTGAACAGCCCTGCCACCTCGTTTGCAAGATTTGTTCTTGCCTGATTAATCTGCTGCCCTTCGTATTCACAGTTTGCTTTACGTGCTGTTAGCTGAATATAACGGGCTTGTGATGCTGCCATTCCCATAGCTGTATCTCCTTATGATTGTTGATCGTGTTTGTACTTTATTAATTATTATATATTATTTGTCAACTTATTATAACGACATAATCAACCATTTGAATAATGTTTTTTTCAAAAATCATTTAAATGCAGTAGAAACAACAGGAATTTACTGTCTCAGCAATTTATACAAAAACGGGTGCGGTATAGGCTTCCCAACCTTCAGGCTGGCAGACCTTTGTCCGTCATCCTATGGTGAATGTGAAACATCACCTCTACGCCGTTTACGGTGCAAAAATTACACTATTTACAATACTTAATCTATTGTAACTTTTGACGGATTATGTCACAATTAATTTTACAGGGGAGAAATTTATGAATTTTTTAATAGTTAAACAGGTTGGTATATTAAGTTTCATATTTGGCGCCGTACTTGGCTTTATAACCCTGTTCCCCGTTCTTAACCTGATTGCCTTCTTATTTGCAATGTTTGTTGTCGGCGGGGCAATGGTTGTTTTCTTAAAAAAATTCAACCTTATCGGGTTAATTAACATAAGAGAAGGCGCAGTTATCGGCGCAATCGCGGGCTTTGCATCGTTTTTAGGACTGTGTGCAGTTTTTCTTCCTGTAAGTTCTCTTATAGGATTAATTTTTTCAAAATACACAGGCGATTTCTTCTCTATGTTCTTCTCATCATTTGGCGCTTTTGTTATCGGACTGTTTTTAATATTCTTCTCAGCTTTAATGAGCGCACTATTAAACAGCTTTGCAGGTATATTTGCAGTCTGGATGTACGAGTTTATCACGGGCGTAAAAAAAGGTGACAACGAAAATATAAATTTTGAGATAAAATAGATTTTACACAAATTAAGGAGCCGGATTATGGAATTTAAGTCAAAAATTAAAACAATAGAATGGGTTGATACGTACTCAAAAATGGTAGACCAGACCAAAATCCCTTATGAATATTCTTTTGTTAATATTACCTCCGGCGATGAAATGTTTGCAGCAATCAGGACAATGATTGTACGTGGAGCACCGGCCATCGGAATAGCAGGCGCTCACGGGATTAATCTGTACGCGCAGGAACTTGCTAAACAAAACCTTTCCCGTGAAGAGTTTGTAACAGAGCTCCTTAAAAAAGCAGATTATATGAAAACTTCACGCCCGACAGCAGTTAACCTTATGTGGGCTGTTGAAAAACAAAAAGATGTTATTAAAAACTCAACTTCAGATATTAACGGATTAATAAAAGAATTAATTGAAAACAGCATAAAGCTTGAAAACGAAGATATTGAAATCAATAAAAAAATCGGTGACTACGGTGCTGCGATTATACCTAAAGGCGGAACAATCTTAACCCACTGCAATGCCGGCGCACTTGCAACCGTAGGGTACGGTACAGCATTAGGCGTTGTACGTTCAGCTTACGCAAATGATAACACAGTCAAAGTTTTTGCGGATGAAACACGTCCCAGACAACAGGGGGCAAGAATCACAACATTTGAACTTGTTATGGATAATATTCCCGTTACTCTTATTACGGACGGTATGTGCTCATATTTTATGAAAAAAGGAATGATTGATGTTGTTGTCGTAGGCGCGGACAGAATTGCCGCAAACGGTGATACCGCTAATAAAATAGGAACGTACACCGTAGCAATAGCGGCAAAATACCACAACATCCCGTTCTATATTGCAGCCCCGCTATCAACAATTGATACTTCAATCAAGTCCGGCGACGAAATCCCGATTGAAGAACGTTCGGCAAAAGAAGTTACGCATATTAACGGGCAGAGAATTTGTGCAGAAGGCGTAAATATCATAAACCCCGGATTTGATGTTACGCCGAATGAACTTATCACGGGTATTATTACTGAAAAAGGGATTATAAAACCTGATTATAAACAATCAATAGCAGCATTGTTTTAAACTAATTTTGTCATATCGTTCCGCGGTTTTACTTTAAGCCAAACTTGCTTTTTATTTGTCTTCTACGACATCAAACTTTGCAAACGTTCTTATAACCGCAACCATCATCCAGAAAACGAATTGCAGCTGCGGGCGGAAAAATATTGTATCAACAAACCCGTGAAGTAAAATTCCCGTTATTGACGAAAGCGCTATCGTTAAAATAATAACCTTATCAATATTTTGCGAGGTTAATATAGTTTTGACCGCCCCTTTTATCAGAAATACGAGAAAAGCGATAAACGCAATAAGTGCAAAAATTCCGCTCTCCACAGCGGTTTCAAGATAAATATTGTAAGCACTTAAAGCGTCATATCCGGTTTTCATATAAAGTCCGTAGGTTTCTCTAAAATTTTGATTACCAACACCGATACCAAGTAAAGGATTATCTTTAAACATTTGCAGCGACGACTGATAAACATTAAACCTGAATGAAGTGGAACTGTCCCCCCTCATTGCGAAAATACTGAGAATACGCGCCTTTATAGAGGTTGAAAACAGAATACAAAGAACACCCAGAGCACATATTCCGCCGTATAGTTTATAAAGCAGTGTTTTTAATTTATCGGGACATCTTATCAAAAGAACAGCCGCAGGTACCAGCAGCATAAACGGATATGCAGCAAAAACTCCGCGGCATCCGCTCATAATCATTACAACAGTTGCAAGCAGTGAAAATAATATACCTGCAAAAAATCTTACCCGGCTCTTTCTAACCGCCAACAAAGCAGTAACACCGTATACAACAGGAACCAGTGCCAGCATATACCCGCCAAAAAGATTTGGGTTAAGCGGTTTTAATGTCCCGTATACTCTCGTCATAACTTCTTCCGGATTTAAATTCGTTGTATCCTGCCATCCGGCGAGTGCACCGGCGTGCGAAGAATTTTGCAGCAAGCCCACAATACTCTCATAACACACGCAGAACGCAAATAATCCGAATATTTTAAAAATATCTTTTTTATTGTCCTTCAAATAAATAGCGCAGGTTATGTAATATCCCAGATAAATAAGAGTTTTTAAGGCGCCTTTAAAGCTCAACAGAAACAATGACGAGCCAGCAACGCTTATTACAACAAACGCAAGATAAATAATAAGACAGAGTTCAAACTTAGTGTACTCAAACCTGAACCCTTTTGTTGTAAGTATTTTTATTAAAGTAAGAAATATCCCTATTGCCGCAACGTACCCTAAGAAATCCGAAGAACAGCATAGGGAAAGCAAAATAACAGCACAGACAGAAAGAAAAATAAATCTGTCTAATAATTTCAAAATCCGGCTTTTTTCTACTGCAGGTGCAATTATACTCTGACAAAATCCGAGAATGGAATTAATTATCATTAAAATTATTCTCCGGGATTAACTACAATAACATCAGAAACTGTACCGTTAAATTTGTAAGAACTTCCCTCAAGCGTAACGGGTAAACCCGCTTTAAGTTTATTACCGCCTACGACTGCACCGTCTTTAGTAATTTTTGCATCATCAGAGATTATAACAACAGCATCATACAGGTTCGGATACGCCGGATCATCAATAACCTGTAAAGTTTTGCCGTTAAATACCGCTGTTCTGCGCGGCTGAAGAAGTACACCGTTTACATCAAGTTCTGTATAAGGTACATTTCTGATAGTAATAAATGTCTTCTCACCCTGTTTAACAGGAAACTCAGCACCTGTAAAAGAGACCCCGCGGAGAAATACATGAAACTCTACTTTAGAAGATGAAATAATTTGCTTATCAGAGGTCTGACGTATTTGCTTATATGTAATATAACCGATAAGAAGAGCTATAATTACTGTAAGCAGTATTATTACATCTACAAGACTAATTTTTTTTACAAATTTCTTCAATTTTTCCATTTTATTTCTCCATCTTATTATTCAATCTTAATTTGAGCAGGAATATTTTTAATAATCGTATTAATATTTGTTGTAGCGCACCCGAATTCCTTTACAACAATACCGGCGGCAATATTCCCGATAATTGCGGCATAAACAGGCTCGGCTCCTGCAGCAAGCGCCAGTGTATAAACAGCAGTAACGGTATCACCGGCACCTGTCACATCAAACACTTTTGACTTATTAAATACGGGGATATGATAATTTTCTTTAGAAGTTACAAGCATCATGCCGTCTCCGCCGCAGGTTATCAAAACAAATTTTGCCTTGCTGTCTGAAATTAAATACCTCCCTGCCGTTATAAAATCCTCTCGTGTTTCAATTTTTCTGCCTATATACTTTTGGGTATCAGGAAGATTTGGAGTCATAGAGGTAATGTTTTTGTAATTATCCAAATCCTTCTGTGCATCAACTACTATTATCTTTTTATGTCTGTTTGCAATTTTTATTGCGGAATTAATAACCTTTTGGGTAAGCGTCCCTATATGATAATCTGATAAAATTAAAGCATCATGTTCAGGGATTGCTTCTTCAAGGTTTTTAATAATCTGCTTTTCAACATCATCAGGCAGCGGTTCATCCGACTGTGAATCAATACGTACAATCTGCTGTGTTATAGAGTGCGAGCAGGAACCGGAGATTCTTGTTTTGGTAATAGTTTTACGCCCCTTCGCCTCAACAAGATATTTACAATTTATGCCGGCATCTTCAAACGCTTTTTTAATATCAGAAGCATGGTAATCATCGCCAACCACCCCGATAACACTTACTTTTCCGGAGTTAATCGAAGCAGCATTATTTGCAGCATTAGATGCTCCGCCAAGAATGTACTTTGTATATGAATGTCTCAAAATAAGAACCGGTGCTTCTCTGGAAATCCTTTCCGTATCACCATAAATCATTTCATCCAACGCCAGGTCACCAACAACTAACACGCTTTTTTCACCCAGCGCCTTAATATTTTCAATAAGTGTCTCTCTAGAAATATCCATCATCATTGCCTAAAATATAAATATACTATATAATTATTTTATAATAAACAAATTATATGGGAAGTTTTATTAGTGCAAAATACAAATCCTGAGAAGAGAGAATCTTATGCTATAGATAACGACGATATAGACATACGTCTTATTCAGCGTCAGATTGCTAATGTAATGACGCAAACTCCCAAACAAAAAACACAGACTTCAGGTAAAGGAGAAACCGGAGAGAAATCAGGAGAAGACGCAGAAAATAAAGAGGCAAAGAGTGAAGGAAACACTGACAACTCATCAACGCAAACCGTTATTCCCCCGTTGTTAAAAGGAAGTACTCCAAGACAAACAGCAGGTACAAAAAGCCATGAAGATTCTCTTGACGTAAACGAAATTATGGCAATGAGTGATAATGATGTTTCTTTAGACTTACTGGAACAGCTCACAAGCCGTATCACTGCAGAAATGGGAACTGACGATCAGCAGGAAGATAAAAGCCCGATTGATGAAACTTCAACCGATGAAGACCTTATTGAAGAAGAAATAAACAACCTTGAAGCTCCGGACGAAAGCGAAGAAAATATCAACAGCGTAGAAGCAAATGAAGAACTTGCTGAAGAAGAAACCATAAATCAGGAAAATGAAAAAACAATTGTAACAGAACAAATTTGCGAATATCCCGTAAACAATTTTGATACAGAATATATGCAAACTCTTGATTATCTTGAAGGCGACAAAAGATATAAAAAGTTTGTAATATACATCGATGAAGAAAATATTGATTATATTTCCTCTTTGTCTATACAAGAACGAAAAGACGTTATAAACAGCATCTTGCGTGAACAGGACGATATACGGATTGCCAAACGTGAAGATGCCCGGAGAAAAAAGCTTATTACCCACTTATTAATCGGAATTATTACTTTTGTTGTATGTATACCGCTGCTATATATGCTTGTAAATAAGTGTCTGGAAGCCACCATAGCAAATTATAAACGCTCACAGTACAACTTTGAAGTACTTTATAAAGAACGCGGAAAGATTAAATCGACACAGGCACAGACAAAGTATTAAACATGTCTTTTGTCAGGATTTAAAAGGATGTCAGCAATTTTATCCGCACCTTCAAACCCCCTTGCTCTCAAGATTTCTGACGCTTTTTCATTATCGTAGTCTACAAAATGGTGTTGAATTAAGAATTTACCGTTTTCGAGAGTAAGGGTAAGATAACATGCCTGCGGCTTTTCGGTAAAAGGTCTGCCTACAGAACCCGCATTAATAACCGTTTTTTTAGACACAGTCTGAAAGCCGCACGGAATATGTGTATGACCGCACAAAATAATATCCGCATCTATATCTTTTATCATCTCTTCTAATTTATCAAGCGGAGTATCCGGAAGAATATCCTCATTATTCTTCCGCGGAGAACCATGGACAAGCAAGAGTTTTAAACCTTCAAATTGAACATTTAACTGATTTGGCAGTGATCTTAAAAAATCCTTCTGCCTCCAATTTAACAATTCAACATCACTTCTTAGAGCATTTGCCATAACAGGGTATTTTGATTTCATTGCATCATAGATTCCTTCATCATACTCGGCAATTAACTTATCTGTATTACCCTGAATAAGAATATATCCCTGCTCCTCTTTTGCACTGATAAACCAGTCCACAGCCTCAACAGGTTCAGGACCTGCCATTGCATAATCCCCCAGACCGATTACTTTGTCGCATTTATTTAGTTTTATATGTTTAATAACCGCCTTAAGCGCCTGCATATTTCCATGGATATCCGATATAACCGCAATTTTCATAATTAAAATCTCTCTTTTATTTTGTAATATAATAATTATATGATAAAAAGGCGAAAAACAAAACAATTAACAATCGGAAACGTAAAAATAGGCTCTGAAGCACCTATATCAGTGCAATCAATGTGTAATACCGATACAAGAGATGTAAAAGCAACATTAAGACAAATTGATGAGTTAGCAGAACGCGGATGCGAATTAATAAGACTTGCCGTTTTAAACAAAGACGCAGCAGCCTGCATAGGAGAAATAACAAAAAAAAGCAAAATTCCTGTAATCGCTGATATACACTTTGACTACAGACTGGCAATACAGTGTATAGAACAGGGGATTTCAGCCTTAAGGATTAACCCCGGAAATATCGGAAAGAGGGAAAATGTTGAAAAAGTTGTCAAACTTGCAAAAACAAACCGTATTCCGATAAGAATAGGGATTAACGGCGGTTCTTTAGAAAAAACTCTTGAACAACTTGATCTTCCATTAGAAGAAAAGATGGTACAAAGCGCACTCGGACATATAAAAATTTTGGAAGACTTGGATTTTGAGCTGATAAAGGTTTCGCTAAAATCCTCTGATGTACCAACAACAATAAGGGCATACAGGCTTATGGCTCAAAAATGTGATTATCCGTTACATTTAGGGGTTACAGAAGCAGGAACACTTAAATCCGGACTTATAAAATCATCAATAGGTCTCGGCTCACTGCTTTTTGACGGAATAGGAGACACAATAAGAGTATCTCTTACAGAAAATCCTCTGGAAGAAGTAGAGGCGGGCTGGGGAATCTTGAAATCACTTGATTTAAGGCAGCGCGGAGTAAACTTTGTTTCCTGTCCGACCTGCGGACGTACAAGAATAGATCTGATTTCACTTGCAAAGCAGGTAGAAGAACGATTTAAGGACTTAAACCTGCCGATAACTATTGCAACCATGGGCTGTCCGGTAAACGGCCCCGGGGAGGCTAAACATGCGGATTTCGGGATAGCAGGTGCTATTGGTGAAGGATACATTTTCCGCAAAGGAGAAATTATTGCAAGGGTTGATGAAAAAGACTTGATTAATACGCTAGAAAATATTATAATGGAAACATATAAGTAAGAGATAGTTTTTGAAAAATAGAATGGGTGTTATGAAAAAATTTGTATTATTAGCAGTTTTTGCATTATTAGCTTCGGGTGCTGCCAGGGCAGAAATCACACCTGACGAAATGGTAGACCCGAATTATGTTATGAATAACGGGTACTCTATTACCACAGCAGCAGATGTTTTAATCCTGCAATCCCGTGCAAACGGCGTAGAACCTATAAACATTGAAGATAAACCCTATTACAGCAATCCGTTTGTAAAAGGTGTACGCAATGTGTTTATTTACCTTGATCCTGCGTTGGAAGACAATGGCAGATACCACCACGATATTAAATTTACTCCAACCGTACACGATCTATAATAGGTATTTTTTAGCACAGGTAAACATTGCATTGATAAGTTCCGCGTTTGAATATATATTCATGCCGGAACTTTCAAGTACTTGCTTCAAGCGCTTTTCCCAGAGGTTATATGTTTCCTCCTCAGATAAGCCGAGTGTTGTGCATATTAATTTCAATTCCTTATAATCAATCGGGATTGGAAGGGCACCGCGAAGAATATCTACAATCTGGATTCGTTTTTTTCTAGGAAATGCCTTTAAAAATGTAACCGTATCCATTTTTCTGCCTGTTATTGCATCTCTTAAAAACTCTGTCGTTTCATCAACAAGTATCGGCTCCTGCGGTATTTTATACTCAATAAATTCTTCCGGCGCAATACCCATAACAGTTGCAATTCTTTCTAAAGTTGTACTCCTTGTGGAAAATGGGATTGTCTCATCAATCAAATTATAAACATAAGACAATGTTACACCTATCATTTCCGCAAAATCTTTTTTGTGAAGATTTTTCTCCTCCAAAAATTTTGCAACTTTATGTGAGCTTTTTTGTTTAGTAGTTTCTTTCATATCTTAACCTCTCCTGCTATAAAATAAAATTATTCAGCTTTTTTTATAATCACAACCCGGTGAGACAATGCGGTAATATTTATTTGTAGTAAAATTATATATATAAGGACGAAACAAAATGAAACTTGTAGCAGGATTAGGGAATGTGGGCAGCAATTATATTTTTACACGACATAACGCCGGTTTTATGGCAGTTGACAAATTTGTGCTGGATAATTCCGCCGCATTCAAAGAAGTGTCAAAACTGCGTTCATTCATTGCTAATGTAAAGTCCGGCGGGGAAGACTATATAGTAATAAAACCCACAACCTATATGAACCTTTCCGGCGAAGCCCTCCGGCTTGTAATGAACTATTATAAAATACCGGTAAGTGATATTCTTATAATCTATGACGACATATCACTTGATACAGGAGTAATCCGTTACCGCGCAAACGGAAGCGACGGAGGACATAACGGGATTAAATCAATAATCAAAAACCTCGGAACAAAAGAGTTTGCAAGGCTTAAAATTGGTATCGGACCACAACCGAACCTGCCTTCAGAAGTGTACGTACTGCAAAAATTTTCAGAAGATGATTTAAAACGGCTTAAACCGGCACTTGACAAATCGGTGGAATCCATTGATTATTATTTTAAGAATGGAATTTCCAAAACACAGAATTTATATAATTAAACGGGAGAATATATGAGTATCGCAGAACAATACGAAGAAGAAGAAAGATATGCCGAAGCGTATTTAGAATATAAAAAACAACTTTCGCATAACGCAAATAATGTCGATTTATTATCGCATCTCGGGCACTTAGCTTTAATGCTTGATAAAACCGATGATGCAATTTCTTACTATACAAAAATTATTACACTTGATAAAACAAACACGATGGCTCATGAACAGTTAATGAGTATTTATGAACACATTGACAGATTCAAATATTATGTTTACAGAGGTAACCTTAATATTTTACAAGGGCACTATACTTACGCACTAAACGATTACAAAAAAGCTGTTGATGCAGCAGGCGGAGACGAAGATAAAATTATAACCGCAAGAATGGTGCTCGGCAGTATTTACGAACAAATAGACAAGCCTGATAAAGCTATTGATGAGTATATTCAAGTAATTGATCACGGCGCAGAAGATATTTATACCTATCTGAAACTTGCAAGCCTGTACATAAAAACAGATTACCTGTCCGGCGCTATCGATACATTAGAAAAAGCCCGTGCAAAAGGTATTGAAGGGGCTGATGAACCGCTTGCCGGCTACTACATAAAAGCATCCATGCCGGAAAAAGCGCTTGAAGTCACAAAAGACCCGCTGACTAAAACCAGAGCTTACATGGATATGGAAGAAAACGAAAAAGCGTTTGAACTTTTACAATCCCTTGATGAAAAATCTAAAAAATCATCGCAATACTATGCACTTCTTGCACAGTATTATTATCAAAAAGATATGCTTGACGAAGCACTTGAAACCGTAAACGAGTACGAAAAACTGAATTATAATTCACCGCTTGTATACCAGATGAGAGCACTTATATACGAAAAGAAAGAAAACTATTTTCAAGAGCATGTCAACTGGGCAAAATACAACCTTGCAAGAGGGGAAAAGGATGTTGCAATAAGCGAGTATTTGAACGCCTATCAGATTAACGACAAAAACATTCAGGTTGTTGAAGCACTTGCTTTCTTGAATGAAGAAGTCGGCGACAATAACAAGGCAAGCGAGTTTTTTGAAGAGTTGTTGAAATTAGAGCCTAAAAACAAAACAGCACTTGAGAAACTTGCACGTTTTAGAGACTGCATCGGGGATTACGAAGGCGCCATAGAGTATATGGAACGTCTTAAAGAAGTTGACCCGAAAAATCAGTATGTAGCCCTCAATCTTGATAAATTCAAAGAAAAAGCAGAACACGCAGGGGATATATCGTATTTCTTCAGCAATCTATTAAAAAAATTCGGACTGTAAGGTAAATCGGTTATACAATAGATACATTTAAATTCCTTTTTACTTTTTCTACAGTTTCTTAACGAAACAATTACAAGCCTCGTTTTGTCTGAGCGCAGCGAGTTAACGAGGCTTAGATTGAGTTTAGAAACTGTATTCGGGAGCGTGTTTTTTCTTTCTTTGTCCAAGTTTCTTTCTTTTTTCATCGCAATAAAGCGGATTGCGAGCAGAGGCTGGAGGGCAAAACGTGAGTTTTTGCCCGTAACGCCGTTTAACGCGAGCAATCCAAGACAAAGAAAGAAATTTGGTGCGGGGTTCGGGGGTGCACAGCCCCAGATAAAATTATTCGGAAGAACATTCCCCTGAAGAATGGGCAATTTTTTCTCATAAAAATACTTTATTATATTATGGGAATTAGTTTTAATGCAAATACCGGCGTAAAGTTTATACGTCCGGCAAATATAAACACCGAACCTCAAGCGCCGGTTACAAAACAGAGCGCGCCGGACACATTTGTCAAAACTGATAATTCTACCCGATATATTGAAAGGATTAACGAGTTATTTCCGTATGGAGAACTTGATGATATTTACGCTGAGATGTGCAAAGAATTGGAACTTGATTACCCGCCGAAGCTTGTTTTTGAAACGGGAGCCCCCGGAGAAACCGGTGGCGGATATACATTTCATAGCAATAAAATAAGCCTGAATATTCAGGATATTTTATCCTCCGATTATAAAATTATGGGTGTAAAAGACGAAAAAAAAGAAACTATGGTTGACCCCAAAACAATGACACCGCTGTTTATTAATAAAGCAATCGCAGGACTTGTAGTAAAAAATCCACAAAACGCGGTAGTAAAAGGATATGATAAACTTATTGCAGAACCGGTATCAGACGAAGAACAGCGCAAGCTTTTTCTTATGAAACTCCGGCATGAACTTGTACATGCCAGACAACACATGATTATGAGGCAGTCAGAAGGCATAGGAGCTAAGGCTGTAGTTAAAGCATGGCAGCATTTTCCTCCAAACGGCGGCGCGCCCAAATACATCATCGACCAGCTTGTAAATTCATATTACAGAAAATCCTACTGGGCGGACAAACCTGATGAAATAAAGTATAAAAAGCATTCTCCGGAAGGAGAATATGCCGCAAAATGTCTGGATGCAATTCAAAACTATCCGCCAGTAGCATCGCCTTTATACAATACTAATTTTATAGAACTTGAAGCGTACAAAAACTCAAGCGACTATATCCTTGAAAAATACGGTAATTGGGAATAACTTTAGCGGGGACTATGCACCCGCCCCGTGCCAAGACGTTAAGCCCCACAATACAAAGCTGTTTAGCACCATTGAGAAGAATGTCAATTTTAACAGCATAACTAAAGTGTATTAGGCGCGTCCATTATAGAACTTTCGTCAAGTTCCATATCTTCATCATCAATATCTTCTTCGCTGTTATCGTCAAAACTTTCAAGCACCATTTGCGCCATCTCTTTTGCAATAATTGAGCGTGTATTTTCAGGACAGTTTTGAAGCAAGCCTATAGCCGTTCTTAATGTTGCGTCAATATCGTACCAGCGCTCGTGTTTGGTACGTTTTAAACCGTCTTCGGTTGCCGATATAATTTCATCCACAGAAGAAAACTCACTATCCGAAAGGTTGTGTTCGGTTATGATTTTAATCAAATTCAACGCAATCTTTATTTGCGATTCGTCGTCAGTCTCTTTTAAAGTTTGCATTGCCTGTGATAATACAGGATCTCTGTCATACCAGCGTCTTGTGTCTCTGTCATTAGTATCGGTCATACAACCTCCTCAAAACAATCTAAAGTCTTAGTATAGCTATTGTACAATATTTTTCCATGTTTGTAAATTATTTATATTTGGGATAAAATCTAGTGGGCTGGGGTATTAAAAAGATTTCTATACATTTCCCCCGCAGAAATCGGAGAATAGTTATGCTTATTATAATGAAACAAAAAGCCGCACAGGAAAGTATAGATAAAGTTATAGACTATATCAAAAAACGCGGTTTTGACGCACACGTATCTAACGGAGAATTACATACAGTCATCGGGGCTGTCGGAAATAAAATTATTGATAAGCGTGATATAGAACTACTTGATGGGGTTGAGGAAGTTATAAGAATTTCCACCGGTTTTAAACTCACAAGCCGCGTTTTTCAAGCGGAAGATACAGTTATTGAAGTCAATGGGGTTAAATTCGGCGGAGAGTATACAGGGCTCATTGCCGGTCCCTGCACGGTCGAATCTTACGAGCAGATGGATAAAACGGCAGAAACTCTCGAAAAATCAAATGTAAAAATCTTACGGGGCGGTGCTTTTAAACCCAGAACCTCACCTTACGCATTTCAAGGGCTAGGAGAAGAAGGTTTAAAAATCATAAGAAGTGTTGCAGATAACCACAATATGGCAGTTACATCCGAAATTATGGAAATATCACAAATCCCAATGTTTCTTAAATACGTCGATATTCTCCAAATCGGCGCAAGAAACATGCAGAACTATAATTTGCTTAAAGAAGTAGGGATGTTAAACAAACCCGTACTATTAAAACGCGGGCTGTCATCGACTTTTGAAGAATGGTTAATGTCTGCCGAGTACATAATGGCAGGCGGTAACAGGCAGGTAATTCTCTGTGAGCGCGGTATAAGAACATTTGAACGTTATACAAGAAATACCCTTGACTTATCCGCAATTCCGGTTATTAAAAAACTAAGCCATCTGCCGATTATTATTGACCCGTCTCACGGTACGGGTTTGAGAGACAAAGTCGCTCCGATGTCGCGCGCGGCTGTTGCTGCCGGCTGTGACGGTCTGATTATTGAAGTACATTACGACGCAGACAATGCGTTATGTGATGGAGCACAATCACTTTATCCCGATGAGTATAATAAACTCTATCAGGAAATTAAACAAATCGCACCGATTATAAACAAAATTATTTTATAAATTAATCTTTAAGATTTAAACGACGGGAAAACTCTTCAAGCGTCTGCAGCATCCCGACAAACCTTATTTCATTGTCTTGTTCTTGCTTTACCGGTGCAGGCGCGGGTTTGGGATCATGTTTTACCATTTTGGGCTGAGGTGTTTTTACCTCCTGGGGTTTATTAAAACTATTAGCCTTTTGTTTTGCCAGTAACTTTTTCGCTTTACGAAAATTTTTATAAGTCTTACCGCTAAATGACGTCTGATTAATACTAAAAACCTGCATAGAAAACCTCCTTTATTAAGTGAATTTTTATTATACACAATTTTTTAAAAAATTACAAATTCTCAGTCCAGACAATATCCAAAAACTCTTTAATTTCTTTAAAAGCCTTGAATTCAAGCCTTTCCATAAAAGCTGAATACGCCTCCGGTGCAATTTCTGCAACTCTGTATCTATCAATAACAAGTCCTTCTACAAAGCGAGCAAAAAGTTCTGCAGGCTTTGAATAATATTTCTTCAAACCGTTTAACTTTCTGCTGTACCTGCTTTGTTTACGCTGAAGAGAACGCAGATTTATGTATGCTCTGTATTCATCCGGCATATCAGGGAAATCCCGCTGAATTGTATCAAGTGAGTAAATTACATATTTGAAATTAGAAACAACTTTAACCCTATCATATTTTAAAAGGTATTTTGCCGCAGAATTTTTTATATAGCTTTCAAACTGATTAAATTTAGCGCTCCGCTTAAAATCAGGATACTTAAGTTTTATAACCTTTTCTTCCTCTTTTATCCTGTATTTTATATTCTGAATTTCCTTTCTTGCCGTTAATTCTGCAGTATTACCGGTAACAAAGCCCGTTACAGCAGCAAGTTCTTCAAGGAGAATTTCATCCTTAACACCGAAAATCTTTTCCAGATTTTCAAACTGCGGATCAAGGTTATGGTGGAAAAAATGCGTAAACTCATGTGTCACTACAGGAATAACCTTTTCTTCCGGCAAGTCCTTTGATATATCAATCCGCCTCAAATCTCCGCTGTTATGAAGAAAAACGCCCTGATGTCCGCGTGCTTTGGTTGATGTCTTAACCTCTATACCGCACTGCTCACAGTATTCAACTAGTTTGGAGAATGTTCGGTTTCGCGTATCAGCCATTTTAAGTACTCTTCACTGCAATCTACTATCGGAAGTGATATTATTTCAGGAACATTATAATCATGCAGTTTTTCAATAACAACTTTTATTTTTGAATAATACTCCCTGCGAGTCTTTATAATCAAAAGAACTTCTTTTTCTTTACAAAGTTCTCCTTCCCATGAAAAGTGTGATACAACATTATCCACCATGCTTACACATGCAGCGAGTTTATGTTTGACAAGTGTTTTAGCTATTTTTTCCGCTTGTTTCTTATTTGGAACGGTACAATACATTACAACAATATCCATAAACACCTCCAAAATTAATCAAATATCTTACCAGGGTTAAGTATATTTTTAGGGTCAAAAACTTTTTTAACCTTTCTCATATACTCAATAGAAAGTCCATTTATTACTTTAGGCAAAAAGTCTTTCTTTTCAACACCGATACCGTGTTCTGCAGAAATAATCCCGCCAAGAGACACCGTCAGCTTGTAAATTTCCTTCTTTGCCTCTTTATAATTCTTATATTCCTGTTCATCATCAAGATTCAAAGCAATCTGCGGATGGACATTCCCGTCACCTACGTGCCCTACAATACTTACAAGAAGATTGTATTTATCGCATATAGACTTAATCCCTTTTACCAGTTTACCGAGATTTGAACGGGAAACTATTACATCATCCGTTAAAACATCCGGTTTAAGCTTGGCGGTTGCGGCAAACGATGCCCTGCGCCCCTGCCAGATTTTCTTTGCTTCTTCTTCGTTTGTAGAATACCGGATACCGCTTGCACCTGTCTGATTTAAAATCTTTATAATGCTCTCACGCTGATAATTCATCGAGCACTCAAAGCCGTCAATCTCAATTATCAGAAGTGCATCCTTATCGGTATTAAGCCCGATATTAAAAAACTTTTCCACAGTTGTAATCGCATTGCCGTCCATAAAATCAAGTGTTGACGGCATAAAACGGTTTTGAAGAATCGTATTAACAGAGTTCGCCGCATCTTTAACAGAGTCAAAATACGCCATAATAACCTGAGACGCTTCAGGTTTCGGGATAAGTTTTACAAGCGCTTCCACAACAATACCAAGCGTACCTTCACTGCCGACAAACAATTGTCCTAAATTATAACCCGTTGCGTTTTTTATGGTATTAGAACCCGTTTGTACAATTGAACCGTCAGAGAGGACGACCTTCAAATCTAAAATATAATCCTTTGTCCCGCCGTATTTGAAAGTTCTCGGTCCACCCGCAGACTGTGCGATTGCACCGCCGATTGTAGAAACCCTTAAATTCGAAGGATCCGGCGGAAAAAATAACCCCAGAGCCTCGACCTGAGATTGTAATTCGCCTATTACAACGCCGGGCTGTACTGTTGCGGTCATATCAACCTTGTTTATATTGATGATTTTATTCATCTTCGAAAAACACATAATAATTCCGCCATGGTCGCAAAAACAAGCCCCTACAAGATTAGTTCCCGCACCGCGGCAGACTATAGGTATGTGATACTTATTTGCATACCTGACAATCGCCTGTACCTCTTCTATTGACTCCGGAAACACAACCGCATCCGGAAGTTTTTTAGATTTACGGGTGTTTGTAGCATCCTGAGCATAAATATACCGTTCTTCCTCACCGGTCAATATATTTTCAGGAGTAAGTATTTTCTTCAAACCATCTATATTTCTACTTTTCGTCAACATAAGAAGTTAATTTCTCAACACTTTTATTTAATTTGCTTATTTGTCTTTCAAAACTTGTAATCTTTTTCACAAGCTGTGTATCATCTTTTGAAGCAATTATATCAGATATTTTATCAAGTTTATTAACGGCTTCATCATACCCACCTGATGATACCACATCAAGAATTTTATCCAACATGGTTTCCAATTTATTGATTCTTTCCTGCTGTTTTGTAAAAGCGGGTTCAAAGAAATCTACAATTCTGTTAACTTTACGTTCCAGAGACTGCATTCTCTCCTGCTGATTCTGGAAGGTCGGTTCCAAAGATTCAATAATAACGTTAAGTTTAGACTCCATAGCATCTATTTTGTCAGACTGTGCATCTATTTCAAACTTAACAGAAGTAGAATTCTTTAAGTCTTCAAGCGTAAGTTTTATTTCATTTATATCTTCCGTATTATTCAGTTTATCGGTGATATAACCTATTTTTTCACCGGTTGAATCAACCCACTCTGCGAGGTATTCAAACACTTCATTAAATACCTTATTTGTAAGCTCCTGACGCCCGACAATATCACGGATAGATGTAACCTGTGATTCAATCTTATCCATTCCGACTTCTTCATACAGGTTTTTGGTTCTTTCATCAACCCCGCCCATAATATTGCGGAAATCTTCAATATTTTCTTTCAGATTTTTGTAAGATTCATCCGAAGATATTAAAAGTTTGTTGGTTCTGATGCTGATACTGATAATATCATTTGCAATTTTTTCAAGTTCTTCCCTTACTTCACTTATTTCGTGGTTAGGAATTTCTGTTTTTAAATACTCTAATGTCTGCGTTGCAGAAGCAAGATTTTTCACTAAATCATCAATCTCTTCACCCCTGCCCTGAGACTTAATTTCTTCTAAAGTAACTCTGAGGCGTGCAACATCTGTTTCTATATCCTGCAGGCTGTATGTCCCGATAGTATCAGGCGAACCGCTGCTAAGTATATTTATCTGCGCATTGACATCATCAATACGGGAAATTATTTCTTCCTGCTCCTCAACAAATGAAATTTGGCTTACAACACCAAGCAGCTGGGTTATTATATCATTTTTAACAGCACTTAATTTTGATGACAATGTGTCGCTGCCAAACTCTTTTATTTCATTTGCAAAATCAGCCAGAGACATTTGCACATCGGATTTTATGCTTGCTTCTGATGCTTTAACCTCCGATACAACAGATTTTTCATTATCCTGAACATACCCTATAATATCATCCTGTGTTGAATGCAGGTTTTTAATTTCAAGTGCAAGCCCCTCAAGTAAATCAAGAATTTCCGAAGTATCTTCATTTATATCAGTTATGCGGTCAACAGGTATAAACTCTTTCAAATCCTGAATTTGATTTATTACCGTATCAATTGATTTAATTACAGTTTCTAACTCGCGTCTGTTTTGATTTTCCTTAATTTCTGAAACAATCAAACGCAATTTAGTCAAATCTTCTTCTATATCCGACAGGGAATAATGCGTTGAATCCTCGTCAGATTCCTGTAAAGCCTTTAATTGCGCCTTAATTAAATCAACAGCATCCGCAATTCCTTTACCGTTAGCAAATATGTCAGAAAGAAGTTCTTTATCAACCTTATTCTCTGACGCAAACCTTTCGGCAAATTCCTTTGTATTAACGGCAACTTCAGAAATTGCTTTCAGTTGGAAAACGTGATTGTTTTCAATACTATCTTCAATACGATTTATTGCGTTTGTATAATCTTCTACTATTTCAGATTGTGTTGAAGCAATTTTATTAACCGTATCCGCAACATTTGTTATTGCACCCTTTAAATCTTCATGCGCCTCTTCAATACCGGTCTTTAATTCAATTGTTTCCGCTGCAAAAGAAATTTGATTAAACGTATTAATAAGCTGGGTAATTATTTCAGCTTTTAAAGTGTTTAACAGCGCAACCACATCGGCATTATTAATCTTATCAAGACGGGCTGCAATAAGTTCAATATTATCCCCCTGCTTAACCAGAATATCCGTGTTATCAAGCCTGTCCAAACGCGCAGCAAGAAGTTTGAATTTTTCATCCTGCCTTGCCAGAACATCTGCATCACTTATACTATCTAACTTTTCAATAATTCTGGTAAAGTTTTCATCCTGCCTGGTAAGCACATCTTTGTTATTAATTTCATCCAGACGTGCCATAATTCTTTCAGTACCTTCTTCTTGAGCCGTAACAGCATCAATACTGTTAATTAAATCCAGGCGGGCAATAATCTGTTCAAAATTCCTATCCTGTTTACTTTGAACATTATTCTCAAGGTGTGAAATTATACGATCTGTAGTTTCATCCTGCTTGGTAAGAACATCCAGATTATTAATTGTCCCAATATGAGCAATGATATGAGCAAGATTTGCATCCTGCTTTGTTATTACAGCCGCAAGCATAGCATTAAGATCTGCATTTTGCGCATTTGAATCAATTTTGGCTGATAAATCATTATATAAATTGTCCAGAGAGGATTTTAAAGTTTCTCTTAAAGACTTGAAGTCTGAAACCTTTTCTATCGAAGAAATTACACTGTTAAATGCACGCTCAACATCTGCTCTGAACATTTCACGCGCAGCATCAATTGATTCGAGTTTCTCTTTTATGTTTACAATATTAGATGCAATAGAATCATTAAATTGAACACTCTCTGCAAGCTTATCAATCTGAGAACGCAGATATTCAATTGTTTCAGCAGGTAATTCGGTACGTAAAAGGTTTATTGAATTTCCAAGAGCAGTAACAGCATCACCAATCTCAGCAAGCTTTGAAGCCGAAGCAACACCGTCTCTTAAATTACCTAAACCCAGTCTTAATTTTGTAAGGTCAGCCTCTACATTTAACAGGGTGTATCTGTCATTATTTTCACTGCCTGAAACTGCATTTATATTATCTTTAATACTTAAAATCTGCGCAGAAAGACTTTCTGTTTTGTTGTTTAACTCTTCAATTACTTTATTGCTTCCTGCAGATACGCTGTCAACAGAGGATGAAAGAGACGCAACTGTTTTTTTCAACTCTTCCTGCTGTTGTCTGATAAAATTTATAATCTCATCCTGTTCTGTCGAGAAAGATATTTGATTAAAAATCGTTATCATTTGCGTAACAATTTCGGATTTAAAATCAAACAACAGTTTAGAAATCTCATCTTTTTTAGCTTCATCAGCAAGAGAAGAACAAACCGCAGAAACACTTTCTATAGCAGAAAGCTGCGAATTTAAAGCATTTTTGATAGCCTGTAATTCTTCAAACAGTTTTTCACTGTCGCTTCTGTTTTTTGCATTTATTCCAGAATTTATAACAGTAAGAGTATCATTAATATCTGATGCATACTTAGCATTATTAACACTCAACTGTTGAACAGCATTGAATAATGCGGTAGAACTCTTTTCAGTTTTCTCTAAAAGCTCTGCTAAGATAACACCGTTTTTAACCGCTGATTCATGAGAAATCAGTTTTGTCACATCGAGACTAAGTTCTTCAATCTTATCTATAAGCGCATCTTGAGAGTTGGCGCTGCCGGATAAAGAATTTATCTTCTGCGCAAGCTCATCTATCTTTATAACAGCATCGTTAACAGAAACGCCGCCGCTGTTTGTCAGCTTAAACAAGGTATTACCGAATAATTCCAGTTTTTCCGTTATTTCCGACTGGCTTAATTCGTTTCTTTCAAGCGCCCTCGTAATACCTGCTTCCAATTCTCCCAAACGATTTATAATATCAGCCTTATTTGAATTTCCCTGTGCGGCAATATCTGCAATTTTTTTAGAAATATTTTCAATCTCAACAGCTAAGTCCGACTTAATCTTTTTCTCCTGCGAGAAAAGCATATCAAGCATAGCTTCCTTATCCTCAGGCTCCGCAGTTTCGGGGATTTTATTTTTTAAAGCGGAAATTATTTCATTGAGTGATTTTTCAAACTCCCTGCTAAATTCGGATGAAATTCTATCCTGCAAGTTTTCAAGTTTATCGTCAAGATTGATAACTTCTGCAATATTCGGGATTTCGTTTTTAAATTGAACAATAATTTTTGAACACTCATCCTTAAACGCATCCAGCTCCGTACTGTGCGCACCGGTAGAAAGTTCTACAAAAGCTTTGATTTCGTCAATAGCCTTGTTCATACAATGGTCAACAGAGTCATTAATATTATTAACCAAATCAGACCTTATATCTGTTAAAACACTGCGGTTAATCTCTGGAATACTCTCAATCTTTTTAATAATATTATTATTGAGTGTTTGTATTTCTTCCCAGCGTGCCTGACTATTCTGTGCGTATTTTTGTTCAAACTCTGCCAGTTTATCGGATATTGTATTTTTAACCCCTGAAACCCTGTCAATAAGTTCGGCTTTCATCGGGTTATTGTTCAAATCTTCAATTACATATTCTTTAAACTCAATTATTTCATTCTTTAAAGCAGTTAATTCTTCATAAGACTTTTTAATATCTTCTCTGACAAAAGTACTGTTATTTTCTATTTTTGAAGCTAAATTCTGAAAATGGCTCTGGGTGGTTGCATCATAATTTGTCAGTCGTGTATTAATTTTATCAAGACTTTCTTTTATGAAATTATTAACCTTTTCAACTGAATCAGATGAATA
Source organism: Candidatus Gastranaerophilales bacterium (assembly GCA_944323635.1). Lineage (GTDB taxonomy): Bacteria > Cyanobacteriota > Vampirovibrionia > Gastranaerophilales > Gastranaerophilaceae > CALUTH01. Next base: position 4,135 of record CALUTH010000009.1, on the reverse strand, counting down.
ATCTTTGAGCGCGTACTCAATATCCGTAAAGCGTTTTTCCAGTTCTATATTACTGTTTTTATTGTCCGTAACACTAACGTATGAAACAATGTCAATCAGAGAGGACGTAATCCCGTTTAAAAGGCTTCTTAACTCTGATAAACCGTCCTTATAAATAGAGGTGAGGTTTGTATTGCACTCCTCTAACTGCTGCTTAGCAGCCTCAAACTCCCCGTTAATTTTTTCAAACTGCTCTGCTGAAGCGGTTGATAGCGTGTTTTTCAAACCTGCTGACAGGTCTGACTGCACAGAAATAATACCTGACTTGAGAGTATCAAAAGCCGCCTGTAAATCAAGTCCTAAAATATTATTAACCTGATTTTTTAATTCCTCAAACCCTTCTTTTGTCGAAAGGAATTCAGCACTAATGGAATCAAGCTTGAGATTTACATTACCCGATAATTCCGTAAGCTGTTTACCTGTTGCACTCAGAGATATAGACTGATTATTCAAAAGTCCGGCAAGAGTATTTTCAAGAGCACCTAATCTTTCTGATACATTCTTGAATAACAAATTATTAGCAGCACCGGACGCCGTTTCTATGTCTGTAATACTTGATTTCAAACCGATGAGCGAGCCTGAAAGGGCTTCAATATTTTCGCCTGCGGTTGTTTTAATCTCAGATGCAAGCGCATCAACCTTTTGCTTAATATCTTCAACAGTACGCTGGAAAGTAAGCTCTGATAGTTGTGAAAATTTATTAGATAGATCGCTGATATAAGTTTTTATATTAACTTCGCTTTTGGTAAGAGAACTTTGAATATTCTGGAAATTAATGTGTATATCAAGCGCTTTTATGCTGGAGGATACGGTTTCTAAGTCGTTTTTGATTACATAGAGGTCATTTTGTGAAATACTTACCGTATTTGCAATCTGGTTGAGCGCACCTTGCAGGTCGGCGCGGACTTTGCCGAAATCGTTTTCATCAATAACTTTGTTGATTGCACCTTCGATTTTGACAAGCTTTGAAATATATTCGTTGGTTGCATCCGTATCAACATTTTGCAGAATATCTTTAAGACTGCTTATAAGCGCTGATGCATTATCGATTTTTTGATACAAAGGCTCTACATTACAGTTAACCGCAAGTTCGCCTATTGAGTTGTAGATTTCTTTGTTTTGTAAAAACAACTCTGACAGACGTTCTTCCGTGTTTTTACTTTCACACTTTGCAAGAACATTTGCAAGTGTTTCTTCCATCTGAACAGATTTTTTATCAAGAACCTGAATAGATGCAAGGATAGAATTTGAAGTCATGTAGAGGTTTTCAAAATCCTTGTCATAATGATTATCAGAGGCTTTTGCCCTTATATCATCAAGCGCGCGGACAATTGTACCGAAATTATCACCAAGATTGACAATAATACTTTCAAACCCGTTGTTAAAACGTTCCAATTCACGCTTGAGAACATCAAGATTGGACACAATCGTACCGGTAGAACCGTCGTCTTCTCTAAGAGCCTCAATCCTCAGAATAATATCGGTCAGGGTATCTTTTTGAGAAACAACTTCGCGCGAAAATACGGACAAATTGGTCGCAATAATATCAAACAGTTCTTTAATTTCAGAGGACTTGAGCGAGTCAACACTGTTTTTAAGAATATTGCTGAAAAGTGATTCAATCGTTGAGAACTTGGAGATAAGAACACTGTGGCGTTCATCAAGCGACTGTTTCATGGAAGAAAGCGCCGAATTCATCAATTCAAGATTATCTTCCTGATCAATCTTGTCAAGCTTGCCGTTAATAACGTTAAGCAGCTTGCTCATATCGCCGGCATTAAGTACATCCTGCGCTCTGATTGAATTCAAAAGCGATTTAATCGTATCAAAGTTCTCTTTTATATCCGAAAGATTGTTTAACTCACTCATCAAAAATATCCCATAAAATACTACATTGCTATAATACTACAAACATGGTAACAAATCTTTGTTTAATCTCAAAGAAGTTAATATTTGTTAATCATAAATATTATTTTTTACAATTAAATAATTAAACGGGGCAGTAATATCAATATTACCGCCCCGTTTAATTTAATTTTGTATCACTAACATGCACATGCCTGTTTTGCTTGAAGTTTAAGGATTTCAGCCTTATCGGTCTTTTCCCACGGAATATTCAAATCAGTTCTTCCGAGGTGTCCGTATGATGCAAGGAGTTGATAGAACTTGCCGCCGTTCTTTGCCGGCAGGTTTCTCAAATCAAAATCTCTGATAATTGCAGCCGGTCTCAAATCAAAATTCTTTTTAACCAGTGCACTTATATCGTCATCCGAAATCTTACCGGTTTGGAAGGTATCAATAAAAATTGAAACAGGTTCCGCAACACCGATTGCGTAAGCAAGTTCAACTTCGCACTTATCTGCAAGCCCTGCCGCAACAATATTCTTTGCAACGTATCTTGCAGCGTAAGCAGCAGAACGATCAACTTTCGTTGGATCTTTGCCGCTGAAAGCGCCACCGCCGTGTCTTGAATATCCGCCGTAAGTATCAACAATAATTTTTCTTCCGGTCAAACCGCTGTCGCCTTGAGGACCGCCGATTACAAAACGTCCTGACGGGTTGATTAAAATCTTTGTTGAAGAATCCGGTTTAACTGATTGAGTTTCAAACACGTAATCAATTACACATTTTTTAAGGTCATCATAGATAATTTCCTGTATTTTTGAATTATCCGTTATACCTTCAATTTCAGGGCTGTGCTGGGTTGAAAGAAGAATTGTATCAATTCTTGAAGGTTTGCCGTCAATGTATTCCACAGTTACCTGTGATTTGCCATCCGGTCTTAAGTAATTTAAAATACCTTCTTTTCTAACCTGTGCGAGTCTGTATGAGAGTTTGTGCGCAAGGCTTATCGGAAGCGGCATAAGTTCAGGGGTCTCGTTGCATGCAAACCCGAACATAATCCCCTGATCGCCCGCACCGAGGTTTTGGGTTTCAGACGCGGAAGTATCCGCATTTTCAGACCTTGTTTCGTACGCTTTATTTACACCGCCTGCAATATCAACGGACTGTTCGTCAATACTTGTAAGTACGGCACAGGTATCGCAGTCAAAACCGCCGCCCTGTATTCCGTGATAACCGATATTGCGGATAGTGTTTCTTACAACCTGCGGAATATCAACATAACAATCGGAAGTTATTTCGCCGCAAACGAGCACCATACCTGTTGTAGCGGTTGTTTCCGCCGCAACCCTCGAATTAGGCGACTTTGTCAAAAATTCGTCAAGTATTGCATCAGAAATCTGATCGCATACTTTGTCAGGGTGTCCTTCTGTTACTGATTCCGAGGTAAACAAAAATTTCTTTGATGTCATTTTTTTCTCCTTAATTTATTGTACCGGTAAGGTTTTTAATTCCGACCCGGTTTAGTAATACATATCTACAGTATTGTAAATCGAATAAAATTGAAAATCAATTTTCAGCCGGAAAAATGTTAATAAAAATTCACATAATAATAAGAGTAAAAATTATATATCCTAGCAGGGGCAAAAATCAACCTGCATACAAAATCCAGCCCGAATATAATTTTATCTTTTTTCATCAAAAACACAAAAAGTAATACGTCTCTAAAAAAGCAAGTTACAAAAACTTTGTAAAAAAATAATTTTTATTTATAATAAGTATATATTTGTAGAAAAAGAGCAGGACAGGTATATGGATAATATGAATGAAAGTGTAGGTAAGAAGATAGTAGAAGCATTGAAGAGACAGGCTGAAAACGATTTGTCAGCGTCCGTAAGCAGACCGTCAGCGTTCCAGCCGCAAATGAGAGCACCCGAGCCGGAGCCGGTAAAGGAAGTTCAAACAATCACCGAGGAAATCTCTCAGCAATCCTCAAACGCGTTCAGCGATATTTTCGCAGACGACAGCGAGCCTGCGGCAACAATGCCTATATCGCAGTCAAAGCCGTCTATCCTTGATGATTCTTTTGACAGCATGTCAGGGTTTGGCGAAACATCTTCACAATTTCCGCCTGTTAATGAACCGGCAGTTTTTGAAATGCCTTCAAATATAGTTGTTCTTAAAAAACTTATTTCACAGCTTCCGAGCGGTGTTTCCCGCCATACAGGCGCACAAATTATTAAACAGACTATGG